>JBCBOC010000756.1:0-2280 GCA_039821475.1 Cyanobacteria bacterium J06632_22
CAAATCGGCCAGGGGCTCAACATCTAGCAGATTGCCTTCAACAATGTGAACGCCGGGCCGCTGGTGGATATCGACCTTGAGCTTGGCCGGATTACGCATAAGCAGAAACAGCTCATGCTGGGTCTGCTGCACGAGCGCTTCGACTAAGTAATGGCCAACACAGCCGCTGGCACCGGTAATAAAAATGCGCTGGGGCGATTCTTTGGGGGGCGATTCGTTAAACAGGTCAGCCAAGGTTAGAGGGTCCACAGAACTCTGGCGGCGGGGGCCACCTGTCCCTATCCTATCCTTCTGACTGACGGAAATTTAGGCGAACTCAATGCAAATGCCTCTCAGGATTGGCGCGGTTAGTGAAGTAGTGAGTCGTGAATAGTGAAGTAGGGATTACCCTTAAGCCCTTTCAGAATCAAGACATTACCCTATTTCACTACCTCACTATTTCACCCTTTCACTGTCTCGACCGGCCCTAATTCCTGGAGCCGAGGCACTACTAGGCCGGGGCCAAAAGCTGGTCGAGGTTCTTGGCCGTTGCAAAGAAGTGAGCGGCATTTTCTTCGGGGGTGCCGGGCAAAATGCCGTGGCCCAGGTTAAGGATGTGGCCGGTGGGGCCTGCCTTTTTCACGGTGTCGAGAATGCGATCGCGAATAAAGTCCTTAGAACCAAACAGCACGCCGGGGTCAACATTGCCCTGCACCTTCATGTTGGGGCCCAGTCGCTTGCGCGCCTCGGCCATGTCCACGGTCCAGTCCACACTGACAATATCCACACCGGACTCACCCATCAGCTCTAGCACGCCTGCACTGCCGCTGATGTAGAGCACGAGGGGCGTATCCGGGTGTGTCTGCTTAACCTGCTGCACCACTCGCTGCTGATAGGGCAGGGCAAAGGTGCGATAGTCGATGGGGCTAAGCTGACCGGCCCAGGAGTCAAAGAGTTGTACCATCTGAGCGCCGCAGTCAATCTGGTGACGCACATAGGTGGTGATACCGTCTGCCAAATTGCTCAGCAGCTGATGCAGCAGTTCTGGCTGAGAAAAGGCCATGCCCTTAATCACGGAGTAGTTCTTAGAGCTCTTACCCTCAACGGCGTAGGCGGCCAATGTCCAGGGAGAACCCACAAAGCCTAGAACTGCGGACTCATTGCCTACTTCTTGACGCAGGGTGGTCAGAATTTTGCGGATAAACGGCAGCGACTCGTCAGGGTCCAGGGGACGCATCTGGTCAATCTGTTCTTTAGAGCGGATGGGCGGATCGATGACCGGGCCTTTGCTCTCGACAATGTCGAAGGGAATACCCATGCCCGGCAGCGGCGTCAGGATATCGGAGAACATGATCACCCCATCAGGCCGGAAAGCACGCCAGGGCTGCAGGGAAATCTCAATGGCCAAGTCAGCATTCTCAGAGCGCTCGCGGAAGGAAGGATACTTTTCGCGCAGGTCGCGGTACACCTTCATGTAGCGGCCCGCCTGGCGCATCATCCATACTGGGGGACGGTCCAGGGTTTCGCCTTGGAGGGCTCTGAGCAAATACGGTGTTGAGTTAGGTCCGGTCATTGGGATTTCTTAAATTCAGTATCGTTGATGGGCGTCGCAGCGTTCAGGCACCGCACTTAAACCTCTGCCACGTCCAGAACGGTCGTTTTCCCTTAAGAAAAGCTGTAGATCTCAGACCACACGTGATTGGTGTCTACAGGCTGCAAGCTGGACGTGGTTTAGCGTAACCGTAAGCTTATCATCGGGGGGTGTCTCAATTCACCGCACACCAGGGCTCTACGCCGATTTATCGGTTTCCCACACCCTGTCCGAGATGACCATCAGCGCGTAAGATTAAAGCTAGCTAAAGAACTGTGGCGCTACGTTACTCGCATGGGCGATATTGTTAATTTTTTTGAAAAGCTGGCCGGTCGGTGGTTCTCGCAACGCACCACCCACTACCTGACGGAGCAAACCTCTAAAGCAGGCAAGTCTGATCTAGAAATCGATTTTCTCACGTCAGAGCACAGCTCCGTTGCTCAGCTGTGTGAGCAATCTGGCGTGGATGCCACCAAAGCCCTTTGCGGCCTCAGCATTACGCAGAAAAGCACGATTGAGGGCAGTGCGAAGCAGCGCATTCGCACCACGCTGATCGTGCCGGTTGCAGACACGGATACGACGGGGCAGATGCTGTATTCGGGTACGGGTGCACCGAAATGTTCGTATCAGCTTGAGCAAGACGTGCTCACCTTAACCACTGAGGACAGTAAAGCCAGCAGCCAAGAACGGTGGTGGTTTATTACTGACAA
>JBCBOC010000298.1:0-5488 GCA_039821475.1 Cyanobacteria bacterium J06632_22
CCCTAATGGCGTTGGCCTGGTACCACACGGGCCATGGCCATTAGGGCTGCCGGGTTTTGGCGCAGATCGGGCTTGCGGGTTTCGGTGTCCATGTCCTTGGCCCCCTGCAAAATGGCATAAATATCAATGCCTTGCAGCGCCGCGGGCAACAGCCCCACCGAGGAGAGTTCTGAGGTACGACCGCCAACCCAATCCTGCATCGGGAAGGTTGCCAGCCAGCCATCGTCCTTGGCAATCTTGTCGAGCTTACTGCCACGCCCGGTGGTGGCGACGGCATTTTTGGCAAAATCTAGGCCCCGACGTTCAAAGGCCGCCCGCACCTCAATCATGCCGTTGCGCGTCTCAGGGGTGCCGCCCGATTTAGAAATCACCAACACCAGCGTAGACTTCAGCCGGTCCCCGAGCTTAGCCAGGGTCTTGTCGATCCCTTCGGGGTCGGTATTGTCGATGAAGTGAATGTTCATCGGCGGGTTGACCGGCGCCAGCGCCTGGGCAACAAATTCGGGGCCGAGGGCTGATCCCCCGATCCCAATGGACAGGACATCGGTAAAGCGGGCTTGGTCGGGCGGCGCAATGTCACCGCTGTGGACCTTCTTCGTGAAACTTTCGATGTCGTCCAGCGTACTGGTAATTTCGTGCCTGAGGTCGTCGTTGGGGGCGAGATCCGGGTCACGCAACCAGTAGTGCCCCACCATGCGGTTCTCATCGGGGTTTGCGATCGCACCCCCTTCCAACAGCTCAATATCTTTAAAGGCCCGCTCAAACCGAGGCGTTATCTGCTCGATAAACGCTTCGGCAAACGTAATTCGGCTGATATCTAGATAGATGCCTAATCCTTCGTTGTAATACAGCCAGTCCTGATAGCGTTGCCACAGCGTCGTCGCATCCATAGGTTCTCTCTTTCGCTCCCACATATCTATTAGCAGCTATTAGTCGGCGGGTAGCTCCTGCATTCCAATCTCGCGCACCGTTAAACTAATCCAGTCCAACTTGCTCAGGGCTGACAGGGCGGGCACACCGCCTCAAATTTTCCCGCTCAGGAATAAAAATAACTGTATCGCCTGTAGTTTAATGACCATTTATCCCTGGAGTGGGAAAACGTATCAAGTCTTTTCCAATTTGCCCCTGCGGCTATAAACCACGACTACGACAGCCCGTCAGGCCCATCGAGACAGATTCAGGATTAAAATAGAGAAACTGGTATCGCGCGTTACCAAACGTTCCCGATCAAACCTGCTTTTCACCGCTCAGAATCACGCCTTCAGAACCTATGGACCTTGCTGCCCCGGATCTTGTCGCTCTACAAGGACTGCTCGATAACGTCTCCTTTGCGGTCTTGTTTATCACCATGCTGGTGTACTGGAGCGCCCTAGCATTCCCCAAGTTGCCGGGGCTAAGCCTTGTCGGCCCCGCGGGTATGGCCGTGGCCAATCTGAGCATGGCGACGCTACTGAGCGCCCGGTGGATTGAGGGCGGCTACTTCCCGCTGAGCAACCTGTACGAATCCCTCTTTTTTATTGCCTGGGGTATCACTGCCATCCATTTTGTCGCTGAACGGATGAGCGGCAGCCAGTGGGTGGGGGCCTTTACCGCCCCGGTGGCCATGGGCATCGCAGCCTTTGCCACCCTGACCCTGCCCGGTGAAATGCAGGTTTCAGAGCCATTGGTGCCCGCCCTCAAGTCCAATTGGCTGATGATGCACGTCAGTGTAATGCTGCTGAGCTATTCTGCCCTGATGGTGGGATCGGTGGTTGCGATCGCATTTCTCATCGTCACTCGAGGTCAGCCGGTCGAACTCAAAGGCAGCTCCGTCGGCACAGGCAGCTTCCGCAACCGCCGCTACGACATCAAGCGCGCAGGGGAATCTAGCGCCCTGGCAAGCACCAATGAGGCCGCCCTAACCGGTGGTGGCACGGCTGTCCTCGAACAAGTCGCGACCCCAGCCCAATCGCCCCTCGCCTTACAGCGACTGACCCTAGCCGACACCCTCGATAACATCAGCTATCGCATTATCGGTCTCGGCTTTCCCCTACTGACCATCGGCATCATTGCCGGTGCAGTCTGGGCCAATGAAGCCTGGGGCTCTTACTGGAGCTGGGACCCGAAGGAAACCTGGGCACTGATTACCTGGCTTGTGTTCGCCGCTTACCTACATGCCCGCATTACTAAGGGTTGGCAAGGCCGCAGACCGGCGCTGCTGGCAGCCTCCGGCTTTGTCGTGGTGTGGGTCTGCTACCTGGGGGTCAACCTGCTAGGCAAAGGTCTGCACAGCTACGGCTGGTTTTTCTAACGCGCCCCTACCGCACCCCTTCAAACAGCGTGCCAAAGGGCTGCGTCTGAGCATTTTCCTGGGACACAATTTCCACAATTTTATTTTGGGAGGCGGTTTCAAACAGCGCCTCTACACAGACCTGGGCCACCTGATCCCGCAGGATACTGCCTTCAAACAGGGTATTGGCCGGGGCCATGACGATGGGGTATTGAGCCTTGTCATTGCTCAAGCCCCCTGGCCGCACAATCGTGTAGGGCAAACCGCTATTTTGCAAAGACTTCTCGGCCTGCTGCTTCCAATACAGCACCAGCCAAAATAAATTCAACGGGTGGAAAAAGCGAGACACACAAAGGGAAGACACCAAAACGAATTGCTTGATATCGGCGGCCTTAGCCGCATCAATCAGATGCTTAGTGCCCTCATAGTCAACCTGGTAGGGGCCTGTGGGGTCCAAACTGGGGGACGCCCCCGTAGCACAGAGCAGCACATCGCACTGATTCATGGCCACGCGCAAGCTGTTGGGCTTCAGCACATCTCCCTCAAACAGCTCCACGGCCTCAGGCAAAATTTTCTGGGCCTCCGCACCATTACGGACGAGCGCCCGCACCGAAATACCTCGCTCCACCAGCTGGCTGACAATCCGTCTGCCCGTCTGCCCGGTCGCCCCTGCCACAAGTGCCTTCATCGTTCGTTGCAATCCCTCATTCAGCGTCTGTCGTTGACCTTACTATTTTGACCTCACCGTCCGCTTTTGGCCCGCGGTTCATCCTGAGCCCGCCGCTTGGGCTTGACCGCCGCTTTGACCTAGCCGCCGCTTGGGCTTGACCGCCGCTTTGAGCTAGCCGCCTCTTGACCTGGCCACCTCTTGACCTTACCGCCTATGGGGCTGCAAATCGAGCCCCATAGGTCAACGACAGTAACCCCTGATCCCAAGGAATCGGGAGGCCTGGCGGCAGCATTCGGTAGCAATCGCTGCACTTCCCGACCCCTAGCTTTGGTAAACCAATAAGATTGCTTCATTTGGAATGTCTTGGCAGATATCCCTGCCTCAGCAGCCTCAGGATCGGGTTAATGGTCGGACTTCAGAATGTCTAAACGATCAATCCGGCGAAGCTTGTCCGATTTTTATTAGAATGTCGGTGTATATCCGTGTATCAACGATAGGCGACCGTTTTTTAAGTATGTATTCTGAGTGGAGAGTATATTTTGATTCACGTATGTAGCTTTTAACCGGCAGCCGTCTGCCCAGTAGCATCCTGTCAGCTACAGCCGCGCATCACAATTCCCTGTTTTCCACTTTGGTCATCCCTACGTTCACTAGAGATGGCGTCAGATCACTGAATCTCTCAGAAATCTGGCCTATAAGTCCTTTTGGCAAGTCTTTTTTTGCTGCACTGTTTATGCAAATTTCCCCTGCACAGTACCCCTCTGCATCCAATGCGGGCTTTATTCCTTCTGGTGAAGGCCTGCGCCAAGAGCATTTAGCTCAAGACTCTGGGGTCACCGCAGGTGCGGTTGATTGGCAGTCGAGCACTATGTTATTTGAGGGCAACTACGTCGGTGAGATGAAAATGTCTGCCGATGCCAAGACGGTTGCCGACTATCTCGACGCCCACTCAGAGTGGTTTGCCCGTTGCGCTAAGCCTATTGCCGTTGAAGCCATCGGTGACAATGGCTATGCCTTAATTTTGGGACGCTTTAGCAACCTCAATTTCTCCTTGGAACCCAAGATCGGTTTACATTTGCTGCCCCAGGATGCAGGTGTGTACCGTATTGAGACAATTCCCGTACCCGATTACGAACCCGAGGGCTACAGCGTCGATTTTCAGGCGGCCATGACGCTCAACGAAATGGCCCACGACACTCAGCCCGATCAAGCCATGACGAACGTCGAGTGGGAACTCAAGCTCCTGACGTCCGTGCAAATGCCTCGGTTCATTCAGGCGCTTCCCTACGGCTTTGTCAAGGCCTCGGGTGATAAGCTTCTCAACCAGATCGTCAAGCAGATTTCTCGGCGACTGACGCGGACGGTCCAAAAGGACTTCCACACGTCCATGTCCCTGCCCATGCCAGAGGTCCGTAAGGCCTTTTGGCGACTGTAAGGGAAGCGTCGTCTGCTTAACCTCGACTACACTCAAGCCTGGGTTTTATAGAGATATCATCCCGTCGATCCAGTAATCGATTGCTATTTATGGCGTTGACCTAGAGAATAAAGGGCGACTTTTATGCCCCTACTCTAGATTTGCTATGACCCGCTACAACGTCTATGGCCTCGGCAATGCACTGGTCGATATCGAGTGTGAGGTTTCGGTAGAAACGCTCCAGTCCCTTGGCATGGATAAGGGCGTCATGACCCTGCTGGACGAGCCCACCCAAGACACTGCGATCGCACATCTAGAACGCTGCGAAACCAAGCTCTGCGGTGGCGGCTCAGCGGCCAACACCATTATTGCCATTAGTCAGTTTGGTGGTAAGACGTTCTACTCTTGCAAGGTCGCTGACGATGACTACGGCAAGTTTTACAGCAGCGACCTAGCGAAGGCTGGCGTAGAGACCAACCTGACCGGCAAGCCAGCAGAAGCTGGCGTCACGGGCAAGTGTCTGGTGCTGGTCACCCCCGATGCCGATCGGACCATGGGCACCTTCCTGGGCATTTCCGCCCAGCTAACGGAAGCCGATGTGGTGGCCGAGGCCATTCAAGACGCCGAATATACCTACCTAGAGGGCTTTCTGGTGAGCGGCGAACACAGCCGCCAGGCGGCCATCAAGGCCAAGACCGTTGCCCAGAATGCCGGGCGTAAGGTAGCCCTGTCGCTATCCGACTTCAATATGGTGAAGTTTTTTAAGCCGGGCCTACTAGAGATGATCGGAGATGGCGTCGATCTGCTCTTTGCCAACGAAAGCGAAGCCCTGCTCATGGCCGACACCGAAGATTTTGATGCGGCTGTGGCCCATACCAAGACCCTGGCCAAAACCTTTGCCATCACGCGTGGGCCCAAGGGTTCAGTCATTTTTGACGGCAACCAGCTCATCGAAATTGAGCCGTTTCCTGTCACCGCCATTGACACCGTCGGTGCGGGTGATATGTACGCAGGTGCCGTACTCTATGGCATCACCCACGGGCTGGGCTGGGCCAAGGCCGGGCAGCTGGGCTCTAGGGCAGCGGCAACGCTGGTCACTAGCCTAGGTGCGCGGATGGCCACCGACAAGCTACAG
>JBCBOC010000552.1:0-3488 GCA_039821475.1 Cyanobacteria bacterium J06632_22
CGCCCATAGCGATCACTGGCGCAAAAATCTACCCGTGTTAGGGGTGTCTCACCGGGTTTATGCCATTGACCTCGTCGGCTACGGCCAGTCTGACAAGCCCAAGCCCGGGGAAGTGGTGGACTACACCTTTGAAACCTGGGGTGAACAAGTCATTGACTTTTGCCGCGAGGTGATTGGGGAACCCACCTACATGGCCGCTAATTCCATCGGCTGTGTGGTGGTCATGCAGGCTGCGGTGATGTCACCGGACTGGGTGACGGGTTTAGTGCTGATGGACTGTTCCCTGCGCCTGCTGCACGACCGCAAGCGTCAGACGTTGCCTTGGTATCGCAGTGCGCCCACACCCTACATTCAAAAAGTGTTGAACTACCGGCCTTTAGGCCAGTTTTTCTTCTCTCGGCTGGCCACGCCGCGGACCGTCAGTCGGGTGCTCAAGCAGGCCTATGGCGACCCCGCAGCGGTCACCGATGAACTGGTGCAACTCCTGCTCGACCCGGCCCGTGACCCCAATGCGGTAGATGTCTTTCTCTCGTTTATTAGCTATTCCCAGGGTCCCTTGCCGGAAGATTTGTTGCCGCAGCTGACCTGCCCGGTGCATATCATTTGGGGCGAGGCCGATCCGTGGGAGCCCATTGCCCTAGCGCGTGCCTATGCCGACTACCCGGCAGTGCAAGATTTTGTCGTGTTGCCCGGCGTGGGCCACTGTCCCCAGGACGAAGCGCCGGATCAGGTGAACCCTCTGGTTTTGGATTGGGTGAAAGCCGATGTGCCGGTGCTGTAGTGCAGCGCAAAAAAATACCCCACGAACGCAGAGGCTCACGGGGTAGGGGCAACAGTTAAACGCTTGTGCTGTCAATAGCATCACCCAAGGATTCGGTGAGCCTACCCAAGGCTGTGCCGCTTTCTGGAGTGTCCCAGCTAGAGTAGGCCTAACCCTTGCATGACGGGGATTTCAGCCATTGAGGAAAGAATGACCCAGCCCAGCCCTAACCCGGCCCAGGACAATAGCGTAATCGCCACAAACGACAGCACGTTGCCGATATCACGGGTCAGCAACTCGACGCGTAGCAGCAGCGCCGCTGCTAGCATGACCAGAAAATAGGACACGGTTTGAATCCACACTACGATGACAACTGCTAAAGAGGCACCTAGCAGCGCCATAATTGAGTAGCCCACGTCGGAGGTAAACCCCAGTAAAAATAGTTTGCGAGCCGGTCGCCAGCCAATACTGATGAGTGCCGCCTGAAACGCCGTATATGAGATGGCCCCGTACCAACCTTCGGCCACGTACCCTTGCTGCACTAACCAGGCCGAAAAGGCGACGTTGGCTAGGATTACAAGTGCCATCGACAGCCAGGGCAGCTTGAGCATCACAGATGGGCCTTACAGGGTGGATGGGTCACAGGTTGGTCGAAATGGCCTGTACCGGACAGGTGGGAATGCACTGCTCACATACGATACACCTTGACCTTGTAAAGTTGAGCTTAAAGGTGTCTGGGTCCAGCGTGAGCGACTCTGTGGGACATACGCCGGTACACAGCCCACAGTGTACGCAGAGGTCATCATCAATGAGAATTTCGCGACTGGACAGGGAGACATTCACCTGATGAGATCGCAACCATGAGATCGCATCGTCCAACTGGTCAATATCCCCCGATAGTTCCACGACGGCCTTACCCACTTGGTTGGGGGCCACCTGAGCCCGAATAATGTTTGCCGCTACATTAAAGTCCTTGGCTAGCCGGTAGGTAATCGGCATCTGCACCGACTGCCGGGAAAAGGTCAACGTCACCCGCTTTTTCATACGCTACCTTGACTGTGACCTGGCACAGCTTGCCCCTGCAATGAAACCGTCCGTTAGACTGAGACTAGCGCAGTTATTCTCCATCCGCCGATCCATGACCGCAAATTCGCCTCAAGTGCCCGAGAACCCCACAGGTTTGGCGCAAAAGCTTCGTAACTTTTTAGTGGTCCTGATTGCGGCGATTTTGAGCGTTGCCCTTTTCCTTGGCCTGCAAACCCGTACGCCCTCGGCGTCGTTGTCTGACCTGGCTGAAGCTGCGACCCCCCTGGACGAGGCGATTGCCAACGGCAAACCCACGCTGATTGAGTTCTATGCGAACTGGTGTACCAGCTGCCAGGCGATGGCCCCGGATATCGAAGCCATTGAGGCAAACTACGGTGACCAGGTCAACTTCTCCATGTTGAACGTGGATAACACTAAATGGCTCCCCGAAATGTTGTCCTACCGCGTTGATGGCATTCCCCATTTTGTTTTCCTCAATGCCCAAGGAGAAGATCAGGGACAGGCTATTGGGGAGATTCCCAAAGCGCTATTGGCTGAGAACCTAGACGCGCTGATCGCAGGCAACGATCTGCCCTACGCCAAAGCCCAGGGCCAAGTGTCTGAGCTGGAAGCATCCACAGGGATGGCGGGGTCTACCGATGACCCTCGCAGTCACGGTGCTCAAGTCGTGGATTAGACCGTGCCTGGGTTCAACAATGGCAACTGGTGCCAAATGACAGACCGGCCATCGTAGGATGACCGTCTATGGCAACAAGACGGGGGCATCGCCCCGCCTAGGACACCTGTTGCGTGGGCCTGACTAGAATGTCATGGACCTGCACATGCTCCGGCTGCTCTAGCGCGTAGGCCACTGCATTGGCAATGTCGGCAGGCTGTAGGACGGGGAACTGGCTATATACTGCTTTAGCTTGTTCCGGGTCCTGATGGTAGCGAGCTGCAAACTCTGTCTCTACGATGCCAGGGCTGATGGACGACACGCGAATGGGACTGCCTGCTGCCCGCAGTTCTTTGCGCAGACCCTCCGTCAGCGCCCGTACAGCAAATTTGGTGGCTGCGTACATGCCCATGCCGGGGACGCGATGACCTGACATGGAACTGATATGAACAATGTGACCTGCGGTGTTGTTAGCTTGCATCCGTTGAATGGCCTCGCGGGTACAGATGCTCAGGGCCAGTACGTTGACTTCGAGCATGTTGCGCCAGTCCGCTGTCGCGCCATCCAGCAGGCTGGCTTTATGGCCGAGTCCAGCATTGTTGACCAGCACATCTAAGCGACCAAACTTAGCCTGGATGGCCGCGAAAAAGTCTAGAATCTGCGCGTCTTGGGTCAGATCTACGGATTGTGCGAATACCGTAGCCTGCTGACGCGTCAGCTGATGGGCAGCTTGGTTCAACGGCGCTTCACGCCGGGCACAGATGGCTAAGTTGTAGCCCATGGCTGCTAGACGCTGCGCCACCGCAAAACCAATACCGCTGCTGGCACCGGTCACAACGGCTAAGGGACGATCTGCCAATGTCATTAGGACCCCTTTTGATTTTGAGAACGAAACCGTCCACCGTCGAAGCCTCGCTTTTTCAAATGCTTTGTCTTGCGTCCGCTGACCCGCTTACGCCACATTCTGAAGCTGGAGGCTTTCATGTGCCGACGCATCAGGGCAATGACCTGCTTTTCTTGTAGGCC
>JBCBOC010000113.1:0-8514 GCA_039821475.1 Cyanobacteria bacterium J06632_22
GCTGGGCTTTGGAGCAGCTACCCCAGTAAATCCCAACAGATATAGACCAACCGCAACAAAAACGGATTTCCGGGATGTCCAACACAATCCGAGTCGGTTCTGCGAGCAGGAAAAATCGCGGCAGCACCGATTGGGGTAACGAAAATTCTAATTGCTGTGTGGCTTCGCTATAGGACCAAGCCGATAGCTCTGACGCGTGCACCGGAGCCACCGCAACCATGACCGTGGACAGTACGCTCCCCACTGTCCAAGCTGGCCCAAATGCTCTGAATCCCATACTCATCAGCCTTTTGACCATTACGAGACCTGTACGGGCATAGCTATACCCAAACGCCGTTCAAAAACGATCAGTGCCTCATTAATTTTTTAGCGAAACGCAATCTATTGTTTTGCTAAAGCCTCTTCCCGCTTTCCCTAATCCTTCGCCACTATAGGGACAGATCTAAATAGAGATAGCGCTAAACATCCTATGGAACTGCACGAACTGTTTACCCTGTTGCTGCTTCTCAGTCCGGGCCTGCTTCTGTCGGTCCTGGTTATGACCGCCTTTGCGTTTGGAGGGTAGCCCCATGGTCATGACCGAATCGACCATGCTAGCCTTGGGCACCGCTGCGCCAGATTTTGCCTTGCCAGATGTAGTTTCTGGTAAAACCATCTCGCCCCAAGACTTTGCAGACCAGTCTGGTTTGCTGGTCATGTTTATCTGTGTCCACTGTCCCTTCGTAAAGCACGTGGAGCAGGAACTTGCCAAAATTGGCCAGGACTATCAAAGTCAGGGCCTCGGCATCGTTGCCATCAGCGCCAACAGCATCCAAACCCATCCTCAAGATGCACCGGAACACATGAAAACCCAGGTAGACGCCTACGGGTTTACCTTCCCCTACTGCTACGACGAAGACCAGTCGGTGGCCAAAGCTTACACTGCCGCCTGCACGCCGGACTTCTTCCTGTTCGATGGCGACCTCAATCTGGCCTATCGTGGACAGTTGGACGATAGCCGCCCCAGTAATGCTAAGCCCGTGACCGGCAAAGACTTGCGAGCCGCCATTGAAGCGGTACTTGCGGGCAAGGCTGCGCCCGAGGAACAGGTGCCTAGCATCGGTTGCAACATTAAATGGACGCCGGGTAATGCGCCTGCCTATTTTGGTGTGTAGATGCGTTCTATCCTCTAAGGAGGGTACAGACCTCCAGGTCCGAGTTAGATCTGGACGATGCACCTGGTATCAAAACGGTCAAATATAGCGCTGGCCACTTTGCTGAGGATATTTCTGGAGCTCAAGTGCCTAGTATTGTCACCAAGTGGCCGTCGTCGCGCACAAACCTTGGTGGCGAGCGCTATAAGTGGCATCAATACTGCATGCCTACAATACAGTTAGAAATTTCACTGTATTCAAACGCTACGGATGAGAGATTAACTCTAGGCAATGCTTAAGTTAAGCCGGGGATAAATTGAATCGGTATCTTCACAGTGTTTATGGAACTGCCTTGAAGGGCTCCGGCGTCAAGGGCTGCGGCATCAAGGACTTCAGTGCCAGGAACTCTCCCTAGAACTTGCCGAACGCTGGTCGGCAATGGCCGTTCTGCCTAAACCTCCGAGTGTTGCAAGTTGCCGGCGCGTCAAGCATGGTTAGCACGAGGGTCAACGGTTTCGATAGCGCGCAGCTTTTGATATAGCGCTTTTTGGTCGGGGTCAGGGGTTTGAGGTATTGCGATCTCAATCTCTACAATTTCATCCCCCCGCTCCCCCGCTTTGTTCACATAGCCCTTCCCAGCCAAGCGAAATCGTTGTCCTGGCTGGACCCCTTCTGGCAGTGTCATCTGCACCGGCCCGTCCAGCGTAGGTACTGTCATCATGCCCCCTAGTACCGCTTCACTGGGCGTTAGCGGCAAGCGACATACCACATCCAGCCCCTGCAGTATGTAGTAAGGGTGGGGTTCCACTGTAATGTTCAAATACAGTGCCCCACCTCCGGTGCCTTGCCCCCGGAGGCGAATGCGCTGTCCCGTCACCATGCCCGCAGGCATATTCACTTCTAGTGCCCGGCCATCTTCGAGCCGAATCCGCTCGGGACCACCGGCATAGGCTCGTTCTAGCGGCACAGAGAGATTGGCGTCAACATCTCCTGGCCGTCTTGGCGGTGGCCGTCTTGGCGGGGCTGGGCGTTTTGGCGGCGGCCCCGGTGAAGTGTTTGTAGAGGTACTGTTGTTGTCGGGATTGTTGTGGCGGTTCAGGAGCTGGTCAATAAAGCTGTTAAAGTCAGCCCACTCCCTAGCATTTAAGCTGTCATACTGGCGACGACGATCCGTATCCGACAAAATCTCATAGGCTTCATTCAACAGCTTGAACCGTTCCTCAGCATCTTCGTTGCCAGGATTAAGATCCGGATGGTATTGACGTGCCAACCGACGATAAGACTGCTTAATCTGCTCGAAGCTAGCGTCACCCGCTAGCTCCAACAGCTCGTAGTAGTTGCGGTAGTTCTGCATGTCGGGCGGGGCAGCTTACCACAACTCACCGTCGTCACCCCAGTCTTCATCGTTGCGATAGTTGCCACGACCTTGACTGCGACCCTGCGATGCTGGTGGGTAACCCATGTTGCCAGAGTAACCCTGAGGCGCGCGGCCTGGTTCTGGACGGGGTTCCCGTGGCTGATCGGTAGGATTCTCCGGCGGCGTTTGGGGTGCCCGTTGAGGACGGGAGTTGCGATCGCGTGCAGCGCCAGGCGATGCCTCCGATGCCCATGGATCGGGCTCAGGCTCCCAGCCGCCATCCTGGCGCCGGCCTTCTTTGGGCGGGCTGTCATTTTCGCTGTAACGCGGCGACTGAGGATCGTCGGGGGAATCGTAGCGAGGGGAATCGTAACGATTCTCCTGCGGGCGACTGTCCTGCGGGGTATACCGCGTGTCGTTATAGCGGCTGCGGTCGCTTTGTCCCCGCTCACCCTGCCCTCGATCATCCCGATACTCTGATGACGGTGCAGCATCATAGCCCTGTCTACGATTCCGATTTTGGGGGCTTTGATCTGGGGGGGGCTGCTCTTGGGGGGACTGCTCTTGGGGGTATGGATTTTGCGCGTAAGGATTCGGACTGTAGCGGTCGGTGCTGTAGTTGTCTTGACTGTAGTTGTCCTGGCGATAGGCGTCCTGACGATAGTTGTCCTGACGGTAACTATCTGAACGGTTGCCTTCTGGGCGATAAGTATCCTGCGAATATCCGCCCTGGCCGTCGTAGCGTTGCGGCTCAGAGGGGCGATCACTGTAGCGCTGGTTATCGTAGCGGGACGAGTCAGCACTGCGCTGATCGTAGCCGCCGCGGTTATAGCCGCCCTGATCGTAGCTACCTCGGTCATATCCGCCCTGTTCATATCCGCCCTGTTCTGGGCGAGCAGGCTGAGCATCGTAGCCGGTTCGGTTATAGCGTTCTGACTCGTAGCGGTCTTGTCCATAGCTATCACGGTTGTAGCTATCCTGCCCATAAACGCCGCGGTCGTAGCTTTGGCGCTGATCGTAGCCGCCTCGTTGATAGTCTTGACCGTAGGTCTGTCGACCGCCACCGCTGGCATCTCGGTAGTCACGATTGTCTCGACCCCCGTAGGGATCTTGATAGCCACCCCGTTGAGCTGCGGGACGATTCCAGTCATCCCCCCAATCGTCCCAGCCACTCTGGTTGCGCTGACCTGCATTCCAGTTGGGGGCATCCCAGCGGGCTTGTTGGTCCCAACTGTTGCCATAGCCCTGGTCATATTGACCATAGCCCTGACGATAGTAATCGTCTTCGTCATCCGAGAAGACGCGCTTAATGGTGTCGCCAATCTGGCCAAACAGATCGCCGTCTTTATCGTCCGCGTCGTACATGTAGGCTTCACGGTTGAGCTCGTAAACCTCGTCTTGGAGCTCAGATTGGGCGATGTCTATGGTGCGCTCATCCTCACGCTTTAAGGCCTCCCGTAGATCCTGTACTAGACCTTCGATGCGACGGCGGCGGTCCCGCGAAAACTGTAGGCCAAAATCCAGTGCAACCTCGCGCAGGGCACGTTCCGCTGTGAACGTTAGCGTTTCGGCGCGGTTGCGTTTTTCAATGCGTTCCCGCTGAAGGCGGTCCGTGTCAGCGTACTCCTCCGCATCGCGAATCATGCGCTGGATATCATCCTCGTTGAGATTCGAGGCTTCCTGAACGGTAATGCTCTGCTCGCGTCCGGTGGTTTTGTCGAGGGCAGAGACTTGCAAAATGCCATTGGCATCAATGTCAAATGAGACCTGCACCTGGGGAATGCCCCGCGGTGCTGGCGGAATGCCCATGAGCTTGAAACGGCCTAGGGATTTGTTGTCCTGCACCATTTCGCGCTCGCCCTGCAAAACGTGGACTTCAACCACGGTTTGATTGTTTTCAGAGGTCGAGAACACATCGGAGCGGCGAACTGGAATGGTCGTGTTGCGGGGGATGACTTTTTTCATCACACCGCCAATGGTTTCCAGTCCTAGTGACAGGGGTGTGACGTCCAGCAGCATAATGTCCTGCACCTCTTGGGTGAGGATACCTGCTTGGATGGCTGCACCAACGGCGACCGCTTCATCAGGGTTCACATTTTGACTGGGTTCTTTGCTCAATACGGAACGCACCAAGGCCTGTACCATGGGCATCCGACTAGAGCCGCCGACGAGAACCACCTCGTCAATCTGTGAAGGAGAAAGATTAGCATCGTTCATGGCTTGCTTGAGGGGACCCCGCAAGCGACCCACCAAGTCGGCACACAGCCCTTCAAATTGCGATCGCGATAGCTTAGTCTCGATATGTTTAGGTCCGTCGGCTGTCGCGGTAATAAACGGCAGGTTAATCTCTGCTGACGGCAGGCCTGACAGCTCAACTTTGGCCTTTTCGGCTGCCTCAGTTAACCGCTGTAGCGCTTGGCGATCTCGTCGTAGGTCAACGCCTTCTTGATCGAGGAACTCGTCAGCTAGCCAATCAACAATTTTCTTGTCAAAGTTAGTGCCCCCCAGCTGCGTATCACCGCTCGTGGATTTGACTTCAAAAACATTGTTTCTGACATCTAAGATAGAGACGTCAAAGGTGCCGCCGCCCAAATCAAACACCAGAATCGTCTGGTTATACTGCTGGTCTAAACCGTAGGCCAGAGCTGCAGAGGTCGGCTCATTGAGAATACGTTTTACCTCCAGCCCCGCAATCCGCCCCGCATCGCGCGTTGCTTGGCGCTGGGCATCGTTAAAGTAGGCGGGTACGGTAATCACGGCATCGGTCACGGGTTGCCCCAGGTACCGACTGGCTTCATCTGCCAGCTTCCGCAAGATCATGGCTGAAATTTCTTCCGGAGCAAAGTCGTTATCCAACCGAGGGCAGCGCAGCTTGATATTACCGACTTCGTCCTTGCGCAGGGTGTAGGGCACTTTCTTGGACGTGGAAGTCAGCTCGTTATACCGACGACCAATAAACCGCTTGACACCGTAAAACGTATTTTGTGGATTCAAGACCGCCTGCCGACGGGCCATCTGTCCGACCAGCTTTTCACCTTCTTTACTGAAAGCCACATAGGACGGGGTTGTCCGCACGCCTTCAGTATTGGCCACAACGACCGGCTTGCCCCCTTCTAAAACAGCAACGACCGAGTTGGTGGTGCCCAGGTCTATACCAACTACCTTTCCCATCCGGATCTGTCTCTCCTCGCTGCGGTGGGGCCATCGCCCGCGCCTGTACTCTTAATGTCACGCTTGTCACGCTTGTGTCAGCCTGCAACTGCAGGGCTGCAATCCTGGGGGCTGGTGAAAAACCCGCTAGCAGCCCTTCAAATTAACCACATCTTGCGGCGGATTCGAGTGCGCTAAGCAACCGTTTGCAGCCATCACCACTGAATGGCATCGTCAAGCAGGCGCTCACCGTTACCCAGGGCCTGTGCTCAAGTGGTGTACGGTGCGGGGCCAAGCAGGGCCAGATCTCAGCACTTCATCGTCGAAATTGCCCTCAGTGGCAAGCGCTGTGTTTGCTTCAGCCATCAGACCTGCGTTTCCATCATAATCTTTCTCGGCAGCGGTCGACGTCCAGTGCAGAAAACTAGTCAATGAGCTTACCCATTCTTTGCTACTATTAAATCTTGCTTGCCCTAAGGCTTGTTGACCTGCGGATGTGGCGGAATTGGTAGACGCGCTAGATTTAGGTTCTAGTGCCCTCGTGGCGTGAAGGTTCAAGTCCTTTCATCCGCATTGTTTTACTCAAAATATCGGCATTCAATCTTGGTGCTAGCAAGGTTCACTGTTGGTCGTGGGCTACGACTTTGGAACGGCTGATGTTGATGTCTTGCAATATATGGCGTCGGTCACTCTGTATTGATCCTTCAAGGGTTGCTATTCTTCCAGCGCAAAGTGTGCCATGACCCGCAACCCAGCCCAACCTTGGTGTGGGTTGTTCGTCGGACGCAGTTATGCCCTTTTCAACGACGAAGGCTAATGCGATCGCTCAGGGAATTTTAAGCCTGGGGATGATTCGTAACCGATCGTCGACTCATAATATATAGAGACAGATTAAAGAGCGGTTGACTGGGCAAATCTGTTTAGACTTGTAGCGCTTGGCCCACCACTCCCCTGTAACTGCAACTGCCCACCGATCAGGAAAATACTGTGCTGCTGTCCAAAGGGTTTGAAGTTGAAATGTACACTGGCACAGCTGCCGGAGACATTGTTGGATTGTCTGACAAAATCTCTGCTGCTGTAGACGGCTTTGTCAGGGAACCCGACAGTCGTAATGTTGAGTACACAACGCCTCCTCTTCACCAGTATGAGCAGCTCGTTTGTGAACTGATCAAACCTCGATTGCGGCTGCGCGATTTTTTGAAGACCCTAGGCGATTACAGTCTGCTTCCCGGTAGCACGCTCTCCGTGGGCGACAGCCGTCAGTTTTATCGCTCAGATCCGAAGAATCCTTACCATACCTATATCGAACAGACCTACGGTACCGATGTGGTGACGGCCAGCATCCATATCAACATTGGGATTGCGGATATCGAAACGCTGATGCGCGCCTGCCGCCTCATTCGAGTTGAAGCGCCTTTGATTTTGGCGCTGACCGCGTCGTCTCCCTTTCTCGATCATCGCGTTACTGGAAACCACTCAACCCGCTGGCGGGTCTTTCCTCAAACCCCGACGCATGTGCCCCTGTTCGAGAGTCATCATCACTTTGTGCAGTGGACTGAGGAGCAGCTCGCCCAAGGCACCATGCAAAACGTCCGCCATCTCTGGTCATCTGTTCGCCCCAATGGCGACTGTCGTCCCTATCGTCTGAACCGCCTAGAGCTTAGGATTTGCGATCTGGTCACTGATCCGATTCATCTGTTGGCGGTAACAGCGCTGATAGAATCTCGCCTGCATCAGCTCATCGCCGATCCAGGCTTAGACCCTTTAACACTCAGTCAGCTCCCAGCCCATCAGCGTGCCGAGGATCTGTTAGACCTGACCTTGGCCAACGAGCAGGCGGCGGCCCACCGTAGTCTGGATGCAGAACTTCGTCACTGGCAATCTGGTCAATCGATTGTGGCGCGAGACTGGATTAACCAGCTATATGCAGAACTGTGGCCCATCGCTAAGCAAAACGGCATTGCCTGTTTCCTAACCCCTATCCAGCAAATTCTACGGGAAGGTAATCAGGCGCAGCAGTGGCTAAAGCAAGTTGAGCAGGGCGCCAGCGTTGCTGAGGTGATTACTCAATCCGCTCGAATTATGGCCTTACAAGAGCAGGCTCTAAGGAGCGATATTTGTCAGCCGGCCGTCTAAGGGTAACCGCGAGTCTGCTGGGCATGTACCGTCTAGCCTGGAGTTTAGCTATGACAGCAAAATATCGAGTTCGGCAGCTTTGCGCCTTAGGTTAGACATCTAGCCGAAGGCGTACTAGCGATTTAGCGCAGCTCAAGCCGTTAAGGCAAGGCTGCGTCGCTATATCGTGCGCTGCCAAGTAGGGTGTGTGACGGTGGTGTCTTCTCGTGAGTGGCGGAGATTATATAGCAACCGCCACAAACGTTTGTGCGCGGTTGCGGGCCACTTGGCTCCAATACCAAGTGTCTCACAGCCAGAACTGTCCTAAGCAAAGTGGCGAGCGCTATAGTCGTGGCGTGGCTAGGGACGGTAGCGACTGCCGATTACGGTTAACCCTTCCTATTCACAAGGGTTTCAGCGCATCTGCTACACGCTTAAAGACGGACTGGATGCGATATTACACATATATATAGTCAATATATGCGGCACATATATATAGTCACCGTATACAGCCGTGCTTGATCTAAACCGGTTAAGGGCGTGCTGTGCCATTGCTATACCCCTGACCTAGTGTGTCGATAGTCAGGCAGACACTATGAAGACCGTCACAAACCGATCAAAAATCGATCCGGCAATTTTTTTTGTCAAACTCGGCCATTGATTAAAAACTTCTATCAAACCTAAGATCCGACCCCCTAAATATTCGTAGAACTATGCAAAAAGACGATTGGCATCTGCCTGCTGTCTTCGTATTTCTAC
>JBCBOC010000080.1:0-9513 GCA_039821475.1 Cyanobacteria bacterium J06632_22
AGACCGCCTGTAATCACCGCCAGGATGGCAGCCGTACTATTTTGCGGTGCCGCAATTGCCCCGCGGTAAGAACTTAAGGTGGCCACCCCGGTGCCCACCACCACCGCAGAAAATAGAAGCAGACCAATACCGCGAGACATGAACGGCGCCAGTCGACCATTAAAAAGAATGGCCGCGTAGGACACGCAGTAAATGACCACAAAGCAGCTGGCCGTCAAACTTGCCAACAGCGTCGAAAGCAGGCGATGAACCGTCAACCGCTGGGCTGTCTGGGTCGTCGAGGAAGAATAGGGCGCCATAGGTTTCTCAAGCCCGAACCTTCACCCCTTGTGTGAGCCTGAGCGCAAGACGACCCGGAGCAGATAGGCCAGATCAGCGGGGTGAAGGTAATCGGGTTAGAGCGGTGCAAATATCACATTCCCGTGATTATAAGCTTCCACCCCTAGCCAGGAATCCGTAGTCTGCGACCTGTTCCAACGGGCAGCTGGCAGCTAGGCCTTTTTCATCCGCTTAACGGCACTCATGTACTGGCTAAGGAAGGGTAACCCTCCGATGGCAGGCAGAAAATAGCGAGAGGTACAGAGCAGGCCCAGGGCAGCGCCCACAGAAGGCCCAAAGTAGGGGGCATAGAGCTGCACCAACGCAGCATCTCGGGTGCCGACCCCGGCGAAGGTCAGGGGCAATAGCCCCGCTAGAATCGCCAGGGGAGAGAGGGCAAAGCTCGCCACTGGCGGAGCCCAAGCGTTCAGCGCCAGGATAAAGAGCCAGATCTGTAGCAGGTGCAAAAACCAGACAAAAATAGACATGCCTGCCACCCGCGTTAACCGCGAACGGCTTGACCAGACATAATCGTGCATTTCACTCCAGGACAGCTGCATAGACTTGAGCTTTTCAGCAATTTTTCTGGGGGCAAACCGCCGCGCTGCCAAGAAAAAGAATTGGGCAAATTTTTTGGAACCCAACATCAGCAGACCCAGGGTCAGCCCCCCCAAAATACCGACGGTCATAGTCCAGAAGAAGGCATCTTTTTGGGGATAGAGCAGTAGACCAAAGGTACACCACAGCAGCAGCGAGAGCATATCGCAGGTCTTCTCGAACACCACAATAGAAAGAGACAGCGTTCCACTGAGGTGACCGCGATCGCGCATAAAGTAGGCCTTGGCAATATCTCCCATTTTTGAGGGCAAGACCATATTCAGCACACTGGCAGCAAGAATCAGCCGGTTGGCTTCCCACAGGCTCATCCGCGCCTGTTCTGGGACCAGTTGTTTCAGTCGCCAAGCGGTAAAAAACGTAATCGGGATGACCATGCCCAGGCTGACGACCATCCAAAGCGGATCGCAGTTGCGAAACACCTCCAACAAACGGGCCACGTCAATCTTGGTGTAAAGAATGGCCAAAATGACCAGACTGACGACGATGGAAATAATCCGTTTCATAGTGGGTTTTAATAGTGATTTCTGTTCAGACGGGTCGGCAGTCCACGCCAGAGTCCCCTGCTGGGGAAGGCCGCTAGACCGATTTATAACTGCCGTTCTAGCTTGAGGGACTGCCCCGGGGAAAGCTGACGCACCTGGGGGGTGAGATCTTGCCAGGGCTGGAGTTGACCGGGCTGGTAGGTGCGACTCATGACGACGTAGATGGAGGTCTGGTCAGCACCAATGCCCGCCGTCATCACGCTGTCCCAACGCTCAGCCGTTAGCTCGTCTTGGACCTGCCACTGGTTGCCCTGCCAGCTCAGCTGACGCTTAAAGCGGAAGGGCGCTTCAGTTTTACCGGTGATCAACATCTTTTGCAGCAACTTGCGAATCAGGTTAGGGAAGAAGCGACCCACCGTCAGCATAACCACCCGCAAAATCATTAAGTTCAGCGGTGTCATTTGCTTTTGCTTAGCCCATCCCAAGGGGCCAGAAATGGTGATCTGATCTGCATTGACCTGATACTGGTAGTCTCCGACCAAATGGCCCACCGCATTCTTGAGCTTGCTACCCTGACGCACCTGTAGCGAAAACTGCGTATCAGAAAAGACCAGCCGGTCATCGCGGAAAAACTTAAAGGCACCGCCTTTGTTCAGGGCCAGATACAGCTTCGTATCTTGACGCTGGTCAATGAGAATACGGGCGTTGGGTAGCCAAACGCGGCCAGGCTGAGCCGGTTTGGTCGGCGGCCGATCCTCGACAAAGTCTTTCCAGGCCAGGAGATAGTTCCAGGTATGGTGGCCCACAATATGGTCATCGGCATAGCAGGTCCCAACACCATTTTTGAGGCCTGCCAAGAAGCGATCGTTAATGCTAAGGGCCTCAGGCATCCATCGCCCCACCAGCTCGAACCCATGGGGAAAAAAGTTGTAGGTGTTGCGACTCGTGTATTCTCCGCCATAGGAGCCGTCAGGGTGAACAAAGTGCATGACCAGACGTACGCCGTTTGCGATCGCAGCCTTTAAATCCTCACGGGGTCGAAACCCATACACCCGTGCCAGGCAGGAAATCGTCAGGGTGTGATACCCCGGATCGCAGCCCTCATATTCCTGAAACCATCCCTCAGTATCTTGCCAGGACAGGACCTGAGCCAGCCGGTCCTGGATGGCCTGCTCCCACTTATCGGTATTTAGCAATCGCGCAGCCAGCTCCAAACACAGCACAATCAGTGCCTGGTGATTAGTCAGTCGGCCGCTTTCTTGGTGATGGGCCAGCCAGTCAGCCCGCGTCTCAAAAAACTTTAGTGCGGTGGGATTATCCAGCCCCAGCAAGCGATAGCTCTCTAAACAGGCAAGTAGTGAAAACGCCGCCGCGCCCCCGGCCCGCTCAAAGGGAAAGTAGTCATCGCAGGAACCATCAGGATGGGCACTTCTCGCCGCAAACTCAATCCCGGCCTCAATCCAGGCCCGAATAGCCGATTTCTGGTAATACGGATTGTCCGGCAGGGGCATATCGTAAACCAGCGCCAGCGGCCAGACAAACTCCTGGGACATACCACTGGGAAAGTCAATAATTTTGTACTGCCAGTAGTTACGATCGAAACAGCCATAGTTCGGACTGTGGGGATTACGATCCTGGAGCGTCAGAATTTTAGGAATCTGGGCCAGGGCCTCACGGGCAAAGCGGTCTTTCATGATTTAAGTTTCCCTACAGTAATTCCCGCTGACGCTGGCGTTTCGTATGCGATTCCACCTCGGCCCGCCGCAATCGAAGCTGCACATCCTCTAAGAGTTTGCGATTCACGGACAGAACATCGGCAACCAGACCAAAAATCCAGAGTTGGAAGCCCATTAGCAACAAAATAGCCGTCAGAATCAGGCTGGGAATGTGACTTCTACCGGTTTGCTCAAAGAACATAAAGTACAGCCACAGCCAGCGGACCCCTAACAGCAGTCCCAGGGTGAAGGGAACCGTGCCCAAAATCGTGAAAAACGACAGGGGACGATAGGTGACAAAAATTCTCAAAATGGTGAAGAGGGAGCGCTGCACATAGGCAAAAATGCTCTTCACCAAACGGGAAGGCCTTAAATAGCCATTGGTGCGGATGGGAACCGAGGCAATCGCCATGCCCTTTTGACCCGCCTGAATAATAGTCTCTAAGGTGTAGGTATATTCGTTGAAGACATTGAGCTGCAGCGCCGCATTACGACTCATGGCACGGAAGCCGCTGGGAGCATCGGCTACCGTCGTGTTACTGGCAACACGGACAGCCCAACTACCCAGCTTTTGCAGCAACTTTTTAATCGGCGAAAAGTGCTTAATCTGCAGAATGGGCCGAGCCCCCACCACAATTTCGGCATCTCCATCCAAAATCGGCTGGATTAGCTTAGGGATATCGGCAGCACAGTATTGGTTATCGGCATCGGTGTTGACGATGATGTCAGCACCAGCCTTCAGGCAAGCTTCGAGACCCGCCATAAACCCTTTTGCCAGACCTTGGTTATGGTCAAAGCTAACAATGTGGTCTACCCCCCACTCGCGAGCCACATCGACCGTGCGGTCAACGCTGCCGTCATTGACAATTAGCCACTCAACTTTGTCAATCCCTGGCAGCTCTCGGGGCAGTTCGGATAGGGCAATCCCCAACGTACCCTCTTCGTTGTAGCAGGGGATTTGAATAATTAGTTTCATTAGTAGTGAAGGATAGAAGCGTCACTGTAGGAAAGCAAAGATATAGAGCGAAAGAAATAAGCGTACCTCAAGCATACTCACTGAATCGTTGCTGGGGTACGAATGGACTGACACATTTGCCAGCCCCGCCGGAGGAGCCAGATGGCCACCCCAACCATCAGAATTGCGATCGCAAACCCTGTCCATAGGGGAAACCCAGCCACGGGCAGAAACCACCACCACACTGCCACAATTTGAAGTAGCTCGGCTTGCGACAAATTACCGGGCGCCGGCGGCGCACCGACATTCGCAACAATGTCTTGAACTGGTGTTGAAAAGGCTGCCTGCAACTGCCGAAATGTGGCCCCCCACACATTAAGAATGGGGGCACCTGCCGGGTCACTCCACAAGGACAGCGTTTGCATCAGCAGTGCCGTGCTTTGATCGGCAACTTCAGCATAGTAACGCTGGTAGAACGCCACTAAGGTCGGTGCATTAACTACAAACCCCAAGAGAATCAAGCCCACCACCGGCATCCGCCAGCGCCGTCCCAATAAGCCAACCGGGACCATCATGGCCGGAATAATCGGCACTAGAAAACGCGGTCCCCAGTTCCAGCCGTTAAAGGCCCAGCCGCTGTGCAGCAGCCAAAAGCCCATAAAAATACCAACCAGCGCGACCCATTCGGCCTTGCGATGCTGCCACAGCGCCCAAATACCGACGATAGCCAAGACCGTCGGCGGGCTGTACAGGAAAAGACCGCCACCAGCGCTAGGACTCACCAGTTGCCCCAGGGCACGACCAATAAAGCCATCAAAACTAAGCTGCGAGGTGTCCTGCCCAGACGATGTCCAGCTGCCAAAGCGAACGTAGTTGTACATCAAGAACAGGCCCACACCCACGGCCCCGCCAATACAAGGCGTGAGAATGCGCCACCAGGCATATCGCTTGACTAGAAAATAAAGCGCCAGCACTGGCGCCAGCAAAATACCTGCAGGCTTAGCGGCAATGGCTAAGGCCGCCAGAACACCCGCAGTGATATGGGCCGCACGAGAGTTCCCAAAGGCCAGGTAAAGGGCCAAGGTAATAATGAACGACAGCAGCGGTTCAGCAAAAAATTCCCGTGAGTAAACCAGCGCAATCGTACCAAAGGTAAAGCCCACAGCCGCAACATAGGCACCCGACCGAGTACCGCCCAAACGCACCGTCATCAGCCAAACCAAAACAGAGGTCGCGGCCGTCAGCAAAATGTTGAGCACCAGTGCGCAGGTTGCAGAGGTGTACTGCGTGGGGAGGTTCAGTAGATTACCGATGGTCATGCCCAGCCACACAAAGGGGATGGCCACAATCGGTAACAGCGGGTACCGGATGGAATAATACTGGCCGTCGGGACCTTGGATGCCCCCAGACCCCGCAGCAATAGTAAAGTTACCTTTGGTAATCAACGACTGCGACATCTGCAACATGTCATTGCCGTCAACCCCCCAAATGCCCGGCTTTAGAAACGTAGCCAGAAATAAGCTAATACCCAGAAATAGAAACAGCAGTAGCCCATGTTGCTGAGAGAATCGGGAAAAATAGGCCCGTTTCATTTGAGCCTCCAGATTGAACTGCCCTGCCATATCTGTGTTCCAGGTTCTACGTTAGTTATCGTGCCCGCCGTCATCACCCAGCTAGCACGTTTGATAAGTTAGACATTTGCGTTGGCTCAACATTAATATCCCCAATCGCAGCTGTTAGCCTCAGAGAGAACAACAGATTTCATGCTAAACGGCATTTAACAAGTTCTATTGGTGCGATCCGAAGATAGCGGAGCCCCACCTCCGACAGGGCAAAGGAAAAATGAATTTTCCCTGGACTGACAAGAACTTTGCATAAATTTTTACCGGCTCAGCACAGTCCTGTGCGTGGGATACAGCAATCGTCACACACGTTTGTGCACGATTACGCGTCACTTGACCCCAATATTGGGACTTTGGCACCAAGGACGCCCTAAGCAAAGTAGTGAGCGTTACGTATACGTGCGTGCAAACCTAGGAGATGTGATGTCTGGTGTTAAGGTGCAATATTATGCTTCTAATCTACTGCCATGATTTCCGGCAATTTTTTTAGCTTGTCACGCCGAAACCCTTAGCTGAGAGCCCTGGTCCGTTTTACAAATATCAATGCGGGTCTGAAAGGCTTCGCGGAAGTGCGAACGGTGGGTCACAGTGAGAATACAGGAGAAATCCGGCGCGATCGCATTGATCGCAGCCACCAGCCGATCACAACCGGCCTGGTCCTGACTACCAAAGCCCTCATCGACCACGAGCATTTGTAGGGCCATGCCCGATCGCTGGGCTAACACCCGAGCCAGCGCCAGCCGGAGGGCAAAGTTCACCCGGAAGGCCTCTCCACCAGAATAGGTTTCGTAGGGACGAGTCCCTTGGGTGTCTGCCACAAGGATATCTAGAGTGTCGATTAGCTTATCGCGGCTGCGGCTGGCCCGCTGGGTGATGAACTGCACATGGAGCTGATGATTGCTCAGTCGGCTAAGAAGATGGTTGGTTTCCGCCTCGAGCTGGGGGAGCAGATTTTCAATCACCATGGCCTGCAGACCATTTTTACCAAAGGCTTGGGCCAGGGACTGATAGACCCGCTGTTGGTGGTGCTGCTGCTGAAGTTGCCGCTGAAGCTGCTCGAACTGCGCTTGCCGAGCCTCAAACTCAGACAGCTGCTGTTTGAGCTGACCGAGGTGAGCCATAAGAGCCTCGCGCTGGGTCTGCCGGACCTGAATCTGATCGTCTAGGGTTGCGATCGCAACAGCTGGGTCGGGTAAAGCCGTCAACTGCTTTTCGAGGGGAGCCAAGGCTGTCTTTATCTGTTGGCAAGCTGCCTGATTTGTCGCCAGGGCTGCGGTATTGCCCATCAGTTGCTGGTTCAGTTCGGCCTGCTGCTGTTCGGCCTGCTGTAACGCCTGGTACTGCACCCAAATCGGCTCATTCTGTTGGAGCTGCTGCCGCAGGGACTCATGGGCTTGGGGGCAGTAGTCAAGCGCGGCCAATGACTGGGACAGATCCGCTATCGTTTGCTCAAAGCCACTGTCCAAAGCATGAAGCTGGCCCGTTGTACGGGCTAACAGCGCATGCTGCTGAGGAATACGCTGTTCCACATGGCGTAGTCGGCGTTCAGCCCGAATCAACTCTGCCTTGCGCACCTCCACCCAGCGCAGCTTTTCGATTTGATTACGCACGAGAGCATGGTCTCGTTCATCGTAGTTGAGTTGAGCCAGCTCCTGGTTAAGCGCCTGGAGCTTCTCGTAGAGGTCTTGGCCGACCGCATACTGGCTATCCCCTTGGAGACATCGTTCTAGCTGTTGCTGCTCTGCAGTCAGATCCGTCAACTGACGCGTTGTGGCCGCCTGCGCCTGCAGTTGCGCCTGCAGCTGACCGCGCTGTTCTAGCGTGGCAGCATAGGGATGAAGCTCAGCTTCCAGGTCGCGATACTCCTGCCGGAGAACCTGAATTTCGCGCTCCGAGACGGCTAGCTGTTCACGGATAACCCAAATCCGCTTTTGCGTATCGTCGTAGTCTTGCTGATAGGTTTGTGCCAGCTCAGCACTATGGTCCTGCAGGGGTCGATCGCATACTGGACAAGGGGCTTCTGGATCTTTAAAAAGTCTTAGCTTCTGATCTAAGTGACCCAGTTCGGCCTCGAGAATACGCTGCTCAGCCTGGAGCTTCTCCATAAAGCTACGGCGTTCTTGCCCCTTTAAACGAACCTGTTCCTGGTAGGCGCGACGCTGCTCAAGGTAAGTGATTTGGCGACTGAGATGGGCGACAGCCTGTTGCAGGCTAGGCTGCTGCTGTTGTTGTTCTACGAGCTGCTGTTGCGTATGCGTAATCGAATCGAGTCGAGCCGTGATCTGGGCTGTACTTTGCTGTTGCTGAAGCCGCAGTTGGAGTTGCTGTTGCAGCAATGGAGCACGGGCCAACTGACACCGATCCAGCTCGGATAGGCGAGCTTTGGCAGCAGCAAGTTTGGCTAGGGCCGCGTCAATCTCGCCCTTGGCCTCCAGGGTGTGCAGCAAATCCTGTTGCTGTTCAGTCAGGGCATTGAGCTGGAGTTGTTGCTGACGCTGCTGATCGAGCAAAGGCGCCAGGGCCTGCGCACGGGCTTGGGTCTGATCGGCTATTTGGAGTTGCAGCCGCTGATAGGACTGGGCCTGCTGGGCCATCTGGTCAGCCTGTTGCCGCTGCTGCTGATACGCTTCACACTGCGTCAGAATCGTCGGCCGGTCAGCCAATAATCTCTTGATACGCGCTTGCCGCTGCTGCAACCGTTGCTGCGTAACTTGCAGTTGGGTCCTTTGCGTCTGTAGCCAACTCAACTGCTGCTGCAAGCTATGCTGTTGAACCTGGCACTGTTGTCGCTGCTGCTGTTGTTGCTGCAATCGATCGCGTTTAACCTGGTCGTCCTGCTGCTGTGCTTGCAGCTGCTGAAACTGAGCGTCAACCTGACGGTATTGGATTTGAACCGGACCTTGCTGAGCAAGCTGATTAGCCAGTCGAGATTGCGCCTGCTCGGTGGCAAAGGCCAATGCCTTGTATTCCCGCGATTGGTCTTTAGCACGGGTCGCCAAGGTGTCGTAATGGGATAGCTTGAGCAGGTCAGCTAAAATTTGCTTACGCTCAGTGGGCCGCTTACGCATAAATTCATCGGCTTGCCCCTGACGCAAATAGGCAGAGTGGACAAAGGTTTCATAATCCACCTGCAGGTGCTGCAAGATGAGTCGTTGCGTTGCCCGTATACCCCGCTGAGTCAAACTGCGGAAGCCATCACCCGTATCAATTTGAAACTCTAAACCACTGTGCTGCCGCCGCCGTCGAGAACGGATCACACGGTAAGTGCTTTGGCGATGCTCAAAAATAAAATCCACTCGCGCCTCTTGAGCACCCAAGTGGATCATGTCATCTTCACAGCTGCTCCGACCCTGGCCCCAAATGGCCCAGGCCATAGCTTCTAACAGCGAAGATTTACCGGCACCATTTGGCCCACAAATACACGCGACATGCAGGCCACTAAAGTCGATTTGGGCTTCGCAGTAACTTAGAAAGTGCTTGAGAGACAGCCGTTTCGGGGTCACAGGTTGACGCTATAGAGGAGCGGCAGAGTTGCTTGACTTCCACCATAACAAGTACATACGATCTTTAGTATATTCGATCTGAGTTTTAAATAACTCCGCTGAAATCGATCCGGTTTACTTATTTGTCTATGTTGTTTGGTCTATGTTGTAACGGACAACCCAGCCGATTCATTGCAAGCGGAGCATCCTCGATGGAGAAGGAAGACCGGGCAACCTAGTGGTCTGTCAACACTAAGCATTAGGGTCGGCGATGGCCGTGAAATAGAGCAGTAGTGAAATAGTCGAACGTCTGTACGTCAC
>JBCBOC010000256.1:0-5929 GCA_039821475.1 Cyanobacteria bacterium J06632_22
CAGCCCTGCGAGGGCGGCACCGATCAGCTCGTCCAGCAACGTATTGGTGAGTTTGTACAGTTCTTTCGAGCTAAATTCTGTCAGACCTCAGCAGACAGCGCCCCTCCTTTCGATATTTACCACGCCCAAGACTGCCTCAGCGCCAATGCCTTAGCCCAGCTCAAAAGCGAGGGGATAATCGCCCACTTTGTACGGACCATTCACCATATTGAGAATTTCAAAAGCCCCTATCTACGAGACTGCCAAGAAAAATCCATCTTTCGGCCCGACCGCTGTCTCTGTGTCAGCGAGCTGTGGCAACAGGTGCTAAAACGGGACTATCACATTGATGCCCATCGGGTGATCAACGGCGTCAGCGCCCGATTTTCGCCTCAGTCGAATGGGACAGAAGCGATGATGGCCCAGCGCTATGGCCTGAGTGGAAATCCTATCTTTTTAACCGTGGGCGGCATTGAGCCACGCAAAAACTCCCTTCAGCTACTGCGGGCCTTTCAGCGGGTGCGATCGCACCTGCCCCAGGCCCAATTGGTCATTGCCGGTGGGGCCACCCTGTTTGACTACCAGTCCTACCGCGATGCCTTTATGTCCGAAGCCCAGTCGCTGCCATCCGACACGCTGATCTTGCCTGGTGTCGTTCCCGATCAGGACTTACCCGTCCTGTATCGATTGGCCGACGCCTTTGTCTTTCCCTCTCTACAGGAAGGCTGGGGGCTCGTGGTGCTAGAGGCCATCGCCTCTGGATTGCCAGTCATCACCACAAATCGCCCCCCGTTTACCGAATTTCTGTCATCGGAGACTGCACTGCTAGTAGAACCGGAAGCCAATGCGATCGCACTGGCCATGGCTCAGGTCCTGCAACCAGAGACCGCCCAACGTCTTATCCACAACAGCACCACACAGATAGCACGCTACAGTTGGTCTACCTCAGCACGGCAACATCTCGCACTATACAAACAGCTATGCCCCCCCTGAGTTGAAAGCGCCAGCCTTGCCCCCTTTATCCGTCACCCTTACGCCCAAAATCCATGCCAGAAATCCAATTCCAAATCCAATGGCCCAACGGCCAGCGCGAGACCTGTTACTCCCCATCCTTAGTCGTACAAGACTACTTTGAGGCCGGCACGGCCTACACCGTTACAGAATTTTTGCGTCGGTCACGGGAGTCACTGCAAATCGCCAGCGATCGCGTTAAAGCTAAATACGGCTTTCCCTGTGGCCGCGCCCTAGGCCAACTACAAAAAATAGAGGCCACGGCCCAGCCCTTTCTAAATGAACCCGATAGCCAGGTTACAGTTATTAACTTTGAGCCCTAGGGATGATGGCATTGCGCTGTACAATTCCAGCTAAACCGCATCTGGGGCAGTAATTTTCTCCCAAGAAAAACGCCAGCTCTAGGCACGGTCAAGGTATCACCGCCAGCTCCGTTAGGACAATCCCGCCCCCATGGACACTGCTTTTAACTGGCGCACCTGCTGGTATCCCATTGCGTTTGCGGTCGATCTGCCCCCTAACGGCCCCTATGGATTCTCTATCTTTGCTGAACCCTTTGTTCTCTTTCAAGACGAGCAAGGCCGGTTAATTTGCCTAAAAGATCGCTGCCCCCATCGTCTAGCTAAGCTGTCCGATGGGCAGCTAAGAGAGGGGCGGTTGGAATGTCTCTACCATGGTTGGCAGTTTGGTTCAGAGGGAAAGTGTCTGCATATTCCCCACCTACTTGAAGGGGCAGAGATGCCTGCCCGAGCCCAGGTCGAGGCTTTTCCGGTGCAGGTACAGCAAGAGATTGTCTGGGTCTGGGCCGATGCCAAGACTGCGCCCGATCCAGCTGAGCCACCGACTGTCGATGAGATTGACCAAGAGGGGGTATTTAAAGTCGATACTGCCACAGATTTTCCCTTTGACCATACGTTTCTGGTAGAAAATCTGTTGGACCCGGCCCACGTGTATATCAGCCATGACCGCACTGAGTTAGGCATTCGTCGAGAAGATGCACAACCGCTAGAGATGGAAGTGCTATCTACTTCTACGGCGGGCATCTCAGGCCGCTTCCGCAAGGCCAACAACAGCACCGCCCCTTGGACTGCGATTAACTTTCACGCGCCGATGCTGGTGCACTACAGTTTTTCAAATCCGGCCTACGGCATCGTGGGTGGCTTAGCCCTATACGCACTGCCCGTTGCCTATGGGCACAGTCGCATTTTAGTCAGACGCTACGGCAATTTCTTTAAGCGGCCGTTTACCCTGAAGCCTCGCTGGCTTGAACACCTTCGGCAAAACAAGATTTTAGAAGAAGATCTGTCGTTTATTGTTGCGCAGGATCGGTTTTTTCGAGAAACCGGTCAGGGAACTCAATCTGCTTATTTCCCGCTGAAAACCTGCGACACACTGGTGATGGCACACCGTCGCTGGCTTGATCAGTTTGGTCAAGACCTCCCTTGGTATGTGGGATTTTCTACGGTTAAATCACCCACAGAAGAGAGCCTTAAACAGCCCAGCCAGTCACTCTCTAATCGGTTTGAACGTCATACCCAAAACTGTCAAGCTTGCCGGGATGCCCATCAACGCCTGGTTCAGGGCCAGCGGGTAGCTCAATGGAGTATGGCTGCGACTCTGGCCACAGGGTTGATCACCCAGAGTTGGGTACAAATGTTATGCATTCTAGGGTTTGTGCTATCGGCTGCGATCGCAACGACAGCCCAAGGGTTGAGGCAGCAATTTGAAAACCCTCTGGCGCCAACAAAGGTTAAATCTCCAAGGTTAAATCTCCAATAAAGGTTAAATCTTAAGAGCGGGCCTTTGCTTCACACAATGCTTAACAGTACCCAACACCATCTGCTTCAGCGGCCACAATAGAAGTGTATCAATTGGCACAATCGAGGGTTCGGTTGTAGGCCACATTGCAAGACTGAGGAACTTAAGAACCGTTCAGGAGTTAAAGATGGTTGCATCAATGGAGGCTGTTGCCGAATCAAGTTCAGCCTATGAATCGCTGACCCAGCGCATTGCGAAAAGCCTACTGGCCGACACACGACAAAATCGCTCATGGCTGGCCCAGGTGCGCGATCAGGTGCGGTGGGATGACAAGCTGCTGGGGTTTGCCATGGCGAACCCGGCCCTTCGCGTTCAGCTCTTTCGCCTGATTGACTGCCTACCCGCATTGCACACCAAAGCGGATATTGCCCGACACTTGCAAGACTACCTGACCCAAGACGAAGTAGAGTTGCCCAGCGCCCTTAAAGGACTGATTAACTTCTCCCAGCCGGACTCTATGCCCGGTCAGTTAGCCGCCAAAACCCTCTCAACCGCCGTTGAGACCTTGGCCAAAAAATACATTGCCGGTGAAACCAATGCCCAGGTGATTAAAACCCTGGAGCAGCTGCGGAAGCAAAAGTACGCCTTTACCCTAGACCTGCTGGGTGAAGCCGTGATCACAGAAGCCGAAGCGGAGGACTACCTCAACCGCTATCTCGACCTCATGGCCCAACTGGCTGAGGCCTCGAAGGGCTGGCGCACGATCGACGGTGTAGACCGCATCGACGGCGAAGACCTACCTAAGGCCCAGGTGTCGGTAAAGCTAACGGCGTTCTACTCTCAGTTTGACCCACTGGACCCTGAGGGTAGCGAAGCCAAGGTCAGCGATCGCGTCCGCACCCTGCTGCGCAAGGCCGATGAGCTAGATGTGGCGGTCCATTTCGACATGGAACAGTACGAATATAAAGCGCTGACCCTCGAAATTCTCAAGCGCATTCTGACGGAGCCCGAATTCATTCACCGCCGTAATGTAGGGATGACCCTGCAAGCCTATCTGCGGGACAGCTACGACGATCTTCAGGGCGTCGTCGAGTGGGCCAAAACCCGGGGCACCCCGCTCACGGTGCGTCTGGTGAAGGGCGCCTATTGGGACCAGGAAACCATCAAGTCTCTACAGCATCATTGGCCCCAGCCGGTCTATAGCGAAAAGGTCTCCACCGATGCCAACTTTGAGCGGATGACTGAGCTGCTGCTGCACAACCATGCGGTCCTAGATGCGGCCATTGGCAGCCACAATGTGCGATCGCAAGCCCACGCCATCGCCATCGCCAAAGAACTCAAGATTCCCCGTCGTCGGTTTGAGCTACAGGTGCTTTACGGTATGGCTGACAAGCTGGGTAAAGCCATGGTGGAACAGGGTCACCGGGTGCGGGTCTACTGCCCCTACGGCGACCTGATTCCGGGCATGGCCTACCTAATTCGCCGCCTGCTTGAGAACACGGCTAACACCTCTTTCCTCCGGCAAAACCTAGAAGAACGGCCCGAGTCTGAGCTGATTGCCCCCCCTCAATTTGCCGAAGAAACCACGGCACCCACCTCGGTAGAAGCGTTCACCAACGTCCCCGACACCGACTATGCCCAGGACACCGCCCGTGATGCGGCCCAGCAGGCCCTCGAACAGGTGCGCGAGCAGTTGGGACAAACCTACTGGCCCTGGGTCAATGGCAACGCCCTGAAGACTGACCAGACCGTGGATTCGGTCAATCCGTCTAACCCGGCTGGTCTGGTAGGCAAAATTGGCCTCCTGAGCCAGGACCAGGCAGACCAGGCCATTGCGGCGGCCAAGGCCGCCTTCCCCGCCTGGCGAGATACGCCTGCAACGGAGCGGGCCGCCTGTCTCCGTCGCGCCGCCGACCGCATGGAGGCCCGTCGCCACGAGCTGTCTGCCTGGATTCTCTACGAGGTCGGAAAGCCCCTTTGTCAGGCCGATGGGGAAGTGTCCGAAGCGATCGACTTTTGTCGCTACTACGCCGACGAAATGGAGCGGTTGGACCAAGGCATAGCCTACGACATTGCCGGAGAAACCAACCGCTATCGCTATGCCGCCCGGGGGCTGGCCCTGGTGATTGCGCCGTGGAATTTTCCCTTTGCGATCGCAACTGGCATGACCGTAGCCGCCTTGGTCACCGGCAACTGCACCATGCTCAAACCGGCAGAGACCTCGTCGGTCATCGCCGCCAAGCTGGCAGAAATTCTGGTAGAAGCGGGCATTCCGGCAGGCGCCTTTCAGCTCACCTACGCGAAGGGCTCCACCGTTGCGGCCCACATGGTCAACCATCCTGACATTCACCTGATTGCCTTTACCGGCTCCCGCGAGGTGGGCTGCCGTATTTACGCTGAAGCGGCCCAGCTTCGCCCCGGCCAGCAGCATCTCAAGCGAGTGATTGCCGAAATGGGGGGCAAGAATGCCATCATCATCGACGATAGCGCCGACCTAGACCAAGCCGTCCAAGGCGTGGTGTATTCCGCCTTTGGCTACAGCGGTCAAAAGTGTTCGGCCTGCTCACGAGTGATTGTACTCGACAGCATCCATGACACCTTTGTAGACCGTCTGGTAGAAGCAACCCGGTCCTTAAACGTAGGGCCAGCAGTCGATCCAGCAACAACCGTGGGTCCGGTGATCGACGCGACGGCACAGCAGCGCATTTTGGACTTTATCGAGCAGGGCAAAACAGAGGGGGACGTTGCGATTGCTCTACCTCAACCCGAGACCGGCTACTTTGTTGGCCCTACCGTCTTCAAGAACATTGCGCCAGAAGCCACCATCGCCCAGCAGGAAATCTTTGGCCCTGTAGTGGCTGTCATCAAAGCCAATAGCTTTGAGCAAGCGTTGGACATTGCCAACAATACCGATTACGCCCTCACGGGGGGCCTATATTCCCGCACCCCGGCTCACATTGAGCGGGCCCAGCGAGAGTATGAAGTCGGTAATCTGTATATCAACCGCAGCATTACTGGTGCCATCGTCTCCCGCCAGCCCTTTGGCGGGTTCAAACTCTCCGGCGTAGGTTCCAAGGCGGGCGGTCCCGATTACCTGCAACAGTTCCTCGAACCTCGCGTAGTCACCGAAAACGTTCAGCGTCAAGGTTTTGCCCCCATTGAAGGGGTTGACGCCTAGAGG
>JBCBOC010000185.1:0-6876 GCA_039821475.1 Cyanobacteria bacterium J06632_22
CCCAACTTTCTCTTACCCACGGTCGTAGGCGTCACCTGCCGCAAGCACCGAGGCAACAATGTTCCTGTGCGGGGTTTCTATGCAGATTTTGTCAGTCGCACAGTGACAAGAGCTCAAACGACCGGGCGATCTAACTGGGAACCCTCAAGCTTAGGCACTGCAGAGACGTAGGGCATCCGAAAGAAACCCCGCACAGGAACATTGTTGCCTCGGTGCTTGCGGCAGGTGACGCCTACGACCGTGGGTAAGAGAAAGTTGGGTAGGGCTGCCGGTAGCTTTAGCAGTCGGGACTGCAGTGAATTTGGCAGGGCCGATAGCGATCTCAACCCAGCTAGTGTTTCTGGGTTGAGTTTGACCCGAGTGCGCGTTACCTCAAGATAAGCATCATCGGCTAGGGGCGCGTTGGGTTCGTAAACCTTGATGCGCACACGATTGCCCGCCACATATTCGTAACCGTAGGCCAGCACCTGATGATTGTCCCAGGGTTTGCCCGATGGCCCGACATGAACCAGCCCTAGAATGGCAAAGTCGCCCTGGTCTAGCTGGGCCAGGACAGCATTCAATTCCCGTCCGGTGAGCACTTGCAACGCAATATCGCTTAGCCCCATCCAGGCCAAAAATCGTGCGATGGGTTTGCCCGTTTTTCCCAGGGTGTGACGCTGTCGCCGAACCAAATAACGATAAAGCGGCTCTCCTGGCTGGGGAATCTGGTTCGTCGTCGGAATCGCTTGACCGGCCTGGTAATAATCGGCCACCGCAGCGGACATGCCACCACACAAACCATAGCTACCAGATAGCGGCGGGACGGCGATTTCAAGCTGGTCTAAGGGTAGTGCATTGGCAATATCGTGAACCGCAAACCGATTAACAAAGCGGAATCCATGCAGGCTGGGGCGAAACGCAGGCAGGTTAGACACAGCAGATCCAAAGAACCCATCAGCTCGATCTACCGCAAAATATAGCTTGATTCCCGACTGCGGCTATGCCCTACAGCTACAGTCAGAGTAAGGACCGCTATACCATTGCGGTAGAGTTACTCCATTGGACTATTACCGCATACGTTGGACTACTACCGCAAAGGAGCCAAGTAGCACAGACCAACTCCGCCCCTAAAGGTCAATGGCGAAGGCAAAGCCTACATGCCAGGTCAAAATGGTCACAAAAAACTGGGTGAAACAGCGGATTTTCTATGGATTCAGGCCATTCCGTAGTATCGTAAAGATTTGTAAATACCTCTCAGCGTCGATGTAGGAGTTGTCCGTCGCGTTGTCAGCTTATTTTTTGACAGCGGGCGTTCCACAACGTTAAGCGGTGCTTTGAGCGGAATCGCCATGCTATGTGGCGTTACCGCCTTGCCCATCGACGCCTAAGGGCGTGTTGAACCCATCACTGAGACCTGTTTGTGCAATTAATCGATTCAACCAGTGTGGCCACTTCGGTGACTGCTGCTAGACCTTCTGAGCTTCCGTTTACGCTTAAAGACCTGAGAAACGCCATTCCCGATCGGTGCTTCAAACCCAATACACTGCGCTCACTGGCTTACTTCTTTTTAGATGTCGGTATCATCGCCGGTTTGTATGCTCTGGCTGCCTACCTGAATTCCTGGCTGTTCTTTCCCATTTTTTGGGTTGCTCAAGGAACGATGTTTTGGGCATTATTCGTGGTTGGCCATGACTGTGGCCATGGTTCATTTTCAAAGTACAAGTGGCTCAATAATTGGGTTGGTCACCTGTCCCATTCACCGATTTTGGTGCCTTACCACGGCTGGCGTATCACCCATCGCCACCACCATGCTAATACGGGCAACATGGATACCGATGAGAGTTGGTTTCCCGTAGGTCAGTCTGACTATGACGCAATGGATTGGCCAGCTAAGCTGATACGATTTCAGCTGATGTTGTTTGCCTATCCACTGTATTTGTTTGTAGGGTCCCGTGGCCTTGGTGAATCACACTTTTTACCCAGCAACGATCTCTTTAAACCGTCTGAGAAACAAGACATTATTACCAGCACCCTCTGCTGGAGCCTGATGATGGTACTGCTGGCGGGTCTAGGGATTCAGTTTGGATTAGGCTTTTTGGTTAAGTACTATGTGATGCCCTACATCGTGTTTGTGGTATGGCTAGATCTGGTGACTTACCTGCACCATACGGTGCCTGAGATTCCTTGGTACCGCAACGATAGCTGGTTCTTTCTAAAAGGTGCACTCTCTACAATCGACCATGACTATGGCGTTGTTAACAATATTCACCACAATATTGGCACCCATGTGGCCCACCACATTTTCTCGAACATGCCGCACTACCATCTTAAAACGGCAACAGCAGCAATCAAGCCGATTTTAGGCGACTATTACCGTAAGTCAAATGAGCCCATTTGGACACTGTTCTGGCGCTCTTTCCGGAGCTGTCACTACGTGTCTGACACTGGCAGTAAAGTTTACTACCAGTCCAAGTCGCGGTAGATTACTGAGCTAAATCGCATCCAGGTCTACGCTTTCTTTGAGGCACACGGTCTGCCTGGATGTGGCTAAGGTTCGTAAGATAATGCCTCGGGGTTGCATCATTGCAGTTGCCCCGAGGCATTGTCTGTATTGGCATTACATCTGACCATTAGACCGTCGACAACGCCATGACCGCCACCCAGCCCAGCAGCCCCCTACAACGCTGTACGACACCGACTACCTGCAGTGGATTAACACCACCGTTGCCAAACTGTGGTGCCAAGATTACGCCCAGGTGGACTGGGCCAACCTCATCGAAGAAATCGAAGATATGGGAAAGCGAGAAAAACTCAGCCTAGAAGGCAACTTGACCTTACTGCTGCTACACCTGCTGAAATGGAAATACCAGCCTGACCAACAGAGCGGTAGCTGGGCCGGAAGCATCGTTGAGCACCGCTGTCGCATCCGTAACGCCTTAAAGGATTCGCCAAGCCTCAAACCACAGCTAGAAGAGGTGCTACCCGAAGCCTATACAGATGCCGCAAAGCAGGCCGCTGCCGAAACGATGCCGGCAACAGAGACTTTTCCGAGTGAATGCGAGTTTCAGCTATCTCAGATTATGGACGACAATTTCCCGCCTTCATAAGATGCCTGAAGGCCAATAATCTTTGCTGATCTAACCCGCCTGGAACGCACTGCGAATCTCCTCAATCCGCTTGCGGTTTACCCCCAAATCCGACTTACCCAGCCGTGCCGCTGCCCGTGCGTGGATGACAGAAGCACCAGAATCCACGAAGAACTCGATATCGTCGCCAAAGCCCATGAGCTTACTAAAGAACTCGGCGTAGAGGTAATTGTCAGTGGTTTCAAGCACGGTGCTGCGCTCCATGCCTTCAATGATGGTCTTTAGCTTATCGATAGCCGCCTTACTATCGCCGCTGTAAGCTATAGGCTCAATATAGTGCTCTTTGTCACTAGGGTCATCTTGGCTGCACACACAGTTAGGCGTGCCGGGGCAAGGCTTTAAGCGTCCGTCCTTTATGCCGATATCTGTCGGACGTTTACCAGAAAAAGAAAAAAGCGACATGATTTACACCCCTTAAAGAAAATCACTCAGCTAGCCTATCACCTCGTGCCCCTGGATGTTTGCTTGAAGCGCTGTTCTACAGGGCATTGTCCTATGATGGGCTCAACAGTTTCTAAGACGTGTAACGCCTATGGCTGGTGCTGACAAACTGATTGAAACCTACGCCACCGCAGTTCAGCCACTTTTTCAGCTTGGTGACAAGTTAGAACACCATATAGAGGACTGGATTGACTATCCTGCCGAATATCAATTAACCGATGCCCATGTGCCTGATCTGATTCAGATCCTGCGCGATGAGGAAGCCCTGGATCAGCTAGATGTGCCCGTCTGCTATGGCCCTATACACGCGATGCGCGCGTTGGGACAGTTGCAGGTAGAAGCTGCGATCGCACCGCTGATCGAGGCTATTGCCTACGCAGAAGAGAGCGACTACTACCTGATAGACCTCCCAAAGGTTTTTAGTCTAATGGGGGCCATGGCGCTGCCCGCGCTGGCCGACTGTGTGCCTCGGTTATCCAGTAAAGATTGGTTTTATGCTGTCGTCGTATCTGACAGTTTGGCGGCTATTGGCAAGCGACATCCAGTCGCCAGAGACGAGTGTGTACAGATACTGAGCGATGCCCTCAGGTCCTATTCTCAGTTAGAGGCTGATACCAATGCTGCTTTAGTCGCTTCGTTGCTCGGCTTACAGGCTGTTGAATGCGCTGAGCTCATTGAAGAAGCCTACAGAGAAGGGCCTATGGACGAGCACGTTTGCGGAACCTGGGCGTCTGTACAAGTTGAACTGGGATTAGCTAGAAAAGAAGACTTTTCACCAGAAGACTTTGAGCTACCGCCTCTGGCGAGTTTACCTAGTCTCAGTTCACTGTTTGCCCCACCCCAATCAACAGCAGCTTCAACCGTGACGGCGTCAGGTCTACAGATTACTGGGGGGCTACAATCTGTTGCCAAACCGACAGGTAACTTTGGAGACATTGACCTTAACTTTGGCAAAGCCAAAACAATGCCAGAGAAACAAGGATTTGGAACAAGCGCCAAACCCAAAAAGAAGAAGAAGAAACGAAAATAAAGGGCTGAAGAGGACGCAACAGCCCATCGTGGGATATTGAAAAAACTAGGGCATGCCACCAGTAGCGGTGCATGCCCTAGTTCGCTATTCACTATTTGCCTAACTCACCACAGCACTGGCCGACTCAGTCTCCGTCCAGTCCGCATGGAAGACGCCTTCCTTGTCTACCCGTTCAAAGGTGTGGGCGCCAAAGTAGTCGCGCTGAGCCTGGGTCAGGTTCTGCGGTAGACGTGCCCGACGGTAGCTGTCGAAGTAGTCTAGCGAGGCGCTAAAGGCCGGGACAGGAATGCCCTGCTGCGCTGCAAGAGAGATTACCTCACGCCAAGCATTTTGCCGGTCCAGAATAGTCTGCTTAAACTCCGGAGCCAACAGCAGATTCGCTAGTTGGGGATTTTCGTCATAGGCGTGCTTAATCTTGTTGAGGAAGCGGGCGCGAATGATACAGCCACCTTTCCAGATGCGAGCACATTCCCCTAGGTTCAGGTTGTAGCCAAAGCTATCAGAGGCCTTGCGTAGCAGGGCCATCCCCTGGGCATAGGAGCAAATCTTAGAGCAGTACAGCGCGTCGCGAATCTTGTTGATCCACAGTCGCGTTTCGCCATTGAACTGGGCGGTTGGGCCGCTGATTTCCTTCGAGGCCAGCACCCGCTCATCCTTCAGTCCAGACACAATTCGTGCATTGACCGCTGCGGTGATGGTAGGAATGGCCACCGCCTGCTCTAGGGCGTTAATCACAGTCCAGCGTCCGGTGCCCTTTTGCCCTGCCTTGTCTAGAATTAGCTCCACTAGGGCACTGCTGCTGTCGGCATCGTCCATCTTAGTGAAGATGTCGGCTGTGATTTCAATTAGGAAAGAGTCCAGCTCTTCAGTCTTGTTCCACTCGGCAAAGACCTCGTGGAGCTGCTGGTGGTTGAGCCCCAGCACGTTTTTCATCAGGTCGTAGGCTTCAGCAATGAGCTGCATGTCGCCGTACTCGATGCCGTTGTGCACCATTTTGACGTAGTGGCCCGACCCACCGGGACCGATGTAAGTAACACAGGGGCCATCATCCACTTGGGCGGCAATCTTTTTGACGATGGGCTCAATGGATTCGTAGGCTGCGCGGGTGCCGCCAGGCATTAGGCTGGGACCCCAAAGCGCCCCTTCTTCACCGCCGCTGACGCCCATGCCAATAAAGCTAAAGCCGCTAGCTTCAAGATCTTTAACACGGCGCTCGGTGTCTTCGTATAGCGAGTTACCACCGTCAATGATCATGTCGTCGGGGTCCAGCAGCGGCTTGAGCTGGCTAATGACGGCATCCACTGGGCCACCGGCCTTGACCATGACCAAAATGCGTCGGGGACGTTCTAAAGAGGCTACGAACTCTTCAAGGGAATAGGCTGCCACGACATTCTTGCCCTGGGCGCGCTTTTCCATGAAGGCCTTTGTCTTTTCGGGAGAGCGATTGTAAACCGAGATAGGAAAACCATTGCGCTCAACATTGAGTGCTAGATTTTCCCCCATAACCGCAAGGCCAATGACGCCGAAACTCTGTGCCATAAGTTGTGTCCTGAATGGGGAGGGTCGTTTTCATTCAGGGTAGACGCGAGATCGGGGGAAGGGGGGTGAAGTAATAGGTTTTCTTTAGTTCATCGGGGATGAGGGAATGGTGGGGTTGGGCAGTGAGACGGCGATCAGCCTAAACGCGTTAATTCAAACGAAGCCTGGACTGCCAACCGCTTTCTACGCTGGGGGCTGTGGCAGGGGAGGGGAAGATCTCTCTAAAGGCATCTTCTCGTTCTGCTACAGTTTCGGTGTCCGATAACCAAAGGGTTTCGTAAAAGAAGAACGAGACGCCTGCAAAGTTGCGATCGCGAACCGCCCTCACCTGCTCAGCAATCCAATCCGTCCCCACCGGACGACCCTTGAGCCCACTGAGAATGCCAATACCCGTCGGAATATGCTGCCGCGCCATTTCTGCAGGGTCACGGTTCATTTCCCACACAAACCGGCCTAGGTCACTGCGGTAGAGCTGAATAACCAGCTCCTCAGCGTAGCCTCGCTGTACCCAACGCTCCCAGTCTTGCAGGTAATACTCGTAGGCAAACGCCTGGGGATTCGGCGATACGGAAATAATTGCCTCGGGGCGTCGGGCTTTGACGGTCTCAAACACGCGTCCCATAAAAGCCGTGATCTTATCGGCACGCCAGCGGGTCCACTCGGCATTCTTTGGGTCTGCTGGGGGGGCAGCGCCATTGTGCTCTGCCTGGTACAAGGCCACCGTGTAAGGGTCATAGC
>JBCBOC010000629.1:0-3036 GCA_039821475.1 Cyanobacteria bacterium J06632_22
GCTTTGGGCAAAAGCTATGGTCGCACCAGCGACTTGGTTTATTCCAACCTGACCAGCGACCACCCCATCGACCTGACTCGCTACCAGGTGCTGAACTGTTATGCGGGCCGGGCGGGGCTAATTAACTCCGGTGGGTCTTCCGGTGACAACGACTTTGCCAACGCGATTCGCACCGCGGTGATTAACAAGCGGGCTGGCGGCTGCGGACTGATTTCCGGGCGAAAAACCTTCCAGCGCGATTTCAAGGATGGGGTAAAGCTGTTTAACCTGATTCAGGATGTGTATTTGGATAGCGAGATTACCGTTGCCTGATTGCTTCCCCTGAGCCCTCCTAAAACAGCGTTAAAATTGACGCATCTCCAGAGGTGTCAACATGATTGCTGCGCCAACTCGACGATTTACCGTCGATGAATACCACCGTATGAGCGAGTTGGGTATTTTGTCCCACACGGAGCGCACAGAACTTCTAAACGGAGAGATCTTCCAGATGGTTGCTCAGGGTAAGGCCCATGCCGTGGCAACCCGAAAGGCTGGTGACGTGTTCAAGTTTGGCTTAGATAGAAATCGATATACGGTCCATATTCAAGCACCGATAACTTTGAATGATCGGTCAGAACCTCAACCGGATGTCACCGTGACGGTGAGTGATCCACAGGAGTTTGCAACCCATCATCCTGGACCAGAAGAAATTCTTCTACTGATAGAGGTGTCTGACTCTAGTCTGAAGTATGACCTGGAAACAAAGGCCGTTGCCTACGCAATAGCCGGAATTGAAGAATATTGGGTTCTAGATGTAGATAACCGTAGGCTGTTTGTACATCAGCAGCCGACGCTGACAGGCTATCGCACCACTGATGCCTATACCGATGCTGACGAAATTGCACCGCTTGTGCTTAAGGATTTTAAGGTGCAAATAGCCGACATGCTGTCGCCCATAATTAACTGACCTATTTGCCAATACAAAACCGGCTAAAAATCTCATCCAGCATCGATTCCGTCATCTCTTCACCGGTCACCTGTCCCAGTGACTGAATGGCTGTTCTGAGGTCGATGGTCCAAAAATCCAGCGGCAGTTGATTTTCTATGGTTGCCTGAACCTGTTCTAGGGCCGTTTTGGCCTGGGTGAGGGCGGCTGCCTGGCGTTGGTTAATGGCTAAATCGGTATTGGCGGCGGTGAGCTGACCCGCTTTGACCGTTGCAAGGATGGCCTGTTCCAGGTCCTCGATGCCCTGGCCTTGGGCGGCCACTGTTTTGACGACGGTGGGCATGGGGGTTAAGGCGGGAAGATTTCCATTGGTCTGCGCCAGGTCCACTTTATTCATCACCAGCAAATGGGGACGGGTCGATACGGTTTCATAAAGCTGCTGCTCGGCTTCAGTCCAACCAATGCTGGCGTCGAAGGCCAGGAGCACTAAGTCAGCGGATTGAGCCGCAGCCTGTGAGCGAGCAATGCCCATTTGTTCTACCTGGTCCGTCGCCTCGCGAATGCCTGCGGTATCGAGCACCTGAATGGGGATGCCGCCGACCACGAGCTGGGACTCCACCACATCGCGAGTAGTACCGGGCAGGTCGGTGACAATGGCGCGATCGCATCGGCTCCAGGCATTCAGCAAACTCGATTTCCCCACGTTGGGCTGGCCTACAATCGCCACCTTGAGCCCCGTGCGCAGCAGTTCGCCCTGGTGTGCAGTTGAGAGAATATGATCAACCTTCGCTAAGATTTGCTCCAGACTTCTCGACACGCCGTCCTCGTCCAGCGGTGGCAAGTCGTCCTCGAAGTCGATTCTCGCCTCGACTTCGGCTAGCACGTCCAGACAGCTAGAGCGGAGCTGGCGGATCACACTGCCCAACTTGCCCTGAATGCCCCCCAGTGCCGTTTGGGCTGCTTGAGGGGAGCGGGCCCCCACCAAATCGGCAATGCCTTCTGCCTGGGTGAGGTCCAGCCGACCGTTCAAGAAGGCCCTCAAGGTAAATTCTCCAGGTTGGGCCAGCCGGGCACCTTGGGCAATACAGAGCTGTAGCACCTGCTGCACCGCCATCAGGCCGCCATGACAGTGAAACTCCACCACGTCCTCGCGAGTGTAAGAGCGGGGCGACTGCATCAGCAGGAGTAATGATTCATCCACTACGGTGCCGGTCTCCGGCCGGCAAACATGGCCGTAGAGAATGCGATGGCTATCCCAGGGCTGCTGGCCCGGGGCGTGAAAGAGCTGGCGGGCAATGTCTAGCGCCGTGGCACCCGAGAGGCGAACGATACCCACGCTGCCCTGCTCGGGCACAATGGCAGTTGCGATCGCAGCAATGGTCTCGCCCTGTGTGATCGACTGCATAGTTTGACAAATCGCCTGGGCCATACTGAAAACAGAGCTGCTGAACTGAAGATCGGTTTGGTACCCGCACCCACCCAGATCCTGGCACCTAGAGAAATCATAATCAATGGCTGTCCCCGACCGAATTCGTCCGAAACGTGCGAGCTGGCAACGGCAACTCCGCTACCTCTACATTCGCTTCATTCGCCTGCGCGGCCACCCTCGAGAAATTGCCCGGGGGATCGCCGCCGGTGTCTTTGCCGGGTGCTATCCGCTGTTTGGCCTGCAGACCATTATTGGGGTTGCGATCGCAGCAGTCCTGCGCGGTAACAAAATCATGGCGGCTGCCGCCACCTGGATCAGCAATCCGCTGACCTATGTACCGATCTACGCCTTCAATTTTCAAATGGGTCGTTGGCTGCTGCGCCAGCCCATGGATATGCAAGTGTTCTCCAATGCCGACTCCTTTAGGGAATGGACCAGCTTAGGTATGGACATTACCCTGGCCCTCATGGTGGGCAGTACAGCCGTGGGGCTGGTTCTGGGCGTCCTTAGCTATGGCTTAAGCCTGGCTCTCATTCAGCGTCTTCGACGACGGAAGGGGCAGACGTCGTAGACCGTTGGGTTAGGGCCGCCCCAATATTGCACTGAATATTTGCGCCGAGTCGGCCTGGGGCAACGCTTTAGACGCTGGAGACACTTGCAGGCAGAGTGCCACTTTTTCAAC
>JBCBOC010000045.1:0-11603 GCA_039821475.1 Cyanobacteria bacterium J06632_22
AGTTCTTGGGCAAAGTGACGCATGGCTGACCAGACCAGTACCAGCTTTTGCTGATGATAGGGGCGTTGCTGAACATGTTGCAGCGATTCAATCACAATGACTGGAACAGGCGTGTCCTGACAGCTTGCCAGGGCCGATTGTCCTTGCCAGAGTTGATCGCCCAATACCCAAATGCCGACAGTCATGCTTGGTCTACTGCGATTGACAATATTGCGTTCGTCGAGTTGCTCGGGGCAGTTCCTGGCGCTGAAGGCCTCCCCTCTAAAACCCCCTCGACGCAGTCAAATGGGTCTGCTAACCCTTCAACTGGCACCTCTATTGTCGGGGGAATGCTCCTGTTTTTGGAACTGTCCATAGGAAGAATGTGCGGTAAGGGGATGGGGACCGTTAGGGGCATACTGGTGTCAACGGTTTGGGCCGTCGTGACCGGGGCTGTCATTCTGTCCCCATGCTGAACGCTTTCTGCCTGAGAGCCTGAAATTATGGATACTGATGCTACGGGTACTGATGCTAAGGTCGCTGATGCTGCCACTTCTGTCCCCTTAACGGCTACGGCTATGCGTCTCGTGGACTGCGTGGGTCAGACGCTGGTGTTGGCCTATCGAGAAAATACTGACCCCCTGGTGGCCGCCTTAAGTGAGGCCGGTTGCCAGTGTACTGTGTTACGTCAGGAACATCAGCCGGCGTACGCCGCTTATGCCCGCAGTTATTTATGCTTGCTCAACCATCGCCGGGCCTGGGCCCAAGCGCAGCAGAGCGATCAGCCCACGCTAATTGTGGAAGCTGATTTTGTCCCCGTGGCAAATTTGGGAGAACTGCCGCCGCCCTTTGACCCCCAGCGAGATGATTTGGGCATTGCCTGGCTTTACACCTGTGCGGCTCAAATCTATGAGATTTCTGCTCGGGGCTACGCTCAGGGATATTCCACGGCTATGGTGGCCTATGTGGTGACGGCCCAAAGCGCTCAGCTGCTGATGGATCTGGCCGATGGTATCGCCACCGATCCGGGGCCCACTGCGTACTCACCTTGGGACTCTGGCATTGAGTACTATCTGCGCGATCGCAACTTAATTAACTATGTGCCGTGGCGCAATTACGGCGAGCACGGTGGCTTGCCTAATCCCGAACATCGCGAGAACCGCCTTAGTGCCACCCACCGGGCCGATGTCCTTTACGGTCCCTTAGCCTTTGCGCCCGCCTATGGTCAGGCCGAAGCGGTGGTGCGGGCCCGTAGCTATGCTCGGGTCAAGGGGCTGGGCCGCCTGCTGCTGAATAAATATCTCCGCTGGCCCGTCCTCTCTGGCTCGGTCCAACCCCTCGCCCTGCTCAAGTTTGCGCTAGGGCGGCAGCTAACGTTCAGGCTGTAGGGCCTACGGCTACGCGCTTTCTCCCCGCAGGCGTTTGAATAAAATTTGGATGCCCAGCAGCAGCAGACCCAGGGCGGCAATGCCAAACACCCCTGCCCCCAGTGCCACCATGCCAGTGACCAGCGTCCGGACGGCGCTGGACAGGGAAATGACCGTGGGATTGTCGGAGGTGACAGGCTTATTGGCAAAGGTGGTTGCGATCGCAATCATCATGCGGTACATCAACAGGCCCAAGCTCCCGGCCACGAGCGATCCGGTGAAACACCGCAGCGGGCTGGTGGCAATCGGGGTTGTAGCTTCAGCGGACGGGTCGGTTAGCTCAGACATAAATAATACTCGGAAGACAATAATCGCTCGGAATACGTCTAAAATCGCTCAAAGCCGCTTGATATGGGTATAGCTGTTGAGGATTGGGTTTCGCCTTGATCTTTTGGGCCGGTCTTTTGGGCCGGTCTTTGGGCGCGGTCCTTCCGTACGATCCATCTCAATAATAGGCGTGAGCGTGGCCGGTCCGGGAGTGGTCTGCCTGTATAGCTGCCGCCACCCCCCACTTTTTTGAGGTTTGCGCGCGCCGACGGGTCACTTGGCGACCCTATCAGGCAATTGAGCGCCAGCGCTGCCCTCAGCAAAGTGGCGGGCGCTACAGATTCGCAACATGCGCCGCCGTTCTAGGACCGAGGATAGTAAGATTAAACACTGCCTTGGGTTTTAGGACGATAGAGCACTGCCGTGGTCAGAGCGCGTAAACGGTTTGGACAACACTGGCTGCGGGATGAACAGGTCCTGCACAGAATTCTAGAAGCGGGAGACCTGCAAAAGGTCGATCGCGTGCTCGAAATTGGTCCCGGTACGGGACTGCTGACGCGCTGGCTGGTCTCGTTGGTTGCTGGGGTCGTCGCGGTCGAAATTGACTGGGACCGCTGTCGCCAGCTCAACACAGAATTTGAGAAAGAAGAGAAATTTTTGCTCATTCAAGGAGACTTTCTCGATCTAGATCTGGACGCTAAACTTGAGCCCCATCCGTTCTTTCAGTACCCCAATAAAGTTGTTGCCAACATTCCCTATTATATTACGGGACCCATATTAGAACGACTGCTGGGAACGCTGCGACGACCGAATCCACGGCCCTACGAGAGTATTGTGCTGCTACTGCAAAAAGACGTGGCAGATCGGCTGTACGCTCGCCCTGGCAGTCGAACATTTGGGGCGCTATCGGTGCGCGCCCAGTTTTTGGCCGATTGCGAGCTGATCTGCCCGGTCCCGGCCAAGGCCTTTAAGCCCCCGCCCAAGGTGGAATCGGCGGTAGTACGGTTGCGACCTCGTCCGTTCCCGATTCCGGTACGGTCTCCGGCCCTGTTTGATCAGCTGGTGAAGCTCGGATTTGCGCAAAAACGTAAGATGCTGCGCAACAACCTGAAAGGGATGATTGACCGAACGGTCCTCACCGAGATTCTCACTGAGCTAAAAATCAATCCTGAGGCCCGTGCCGAAGCCCTTAGCATTCCCAGTTGGGTAACGCTGAGCAATCGTATCAGTGAAACCCTTGCCCAGGATGCTGGGGAAGCGGTAAAAGAAAACGCGTCAACCTAACATCTGTCAGAAGCCTAATCTGTCAGAAGCATCTGTCAAAGTAGAACCTGCGAACCCCTTGGGCTATGAACACCTGTACGCTGTTGGCGGCTGCCAAAATCAATCTCTATTTGGAAATTGTTGGCAGCCGGCCTGACGGATTTCATGAACTGGTGATGGTGATGCAAAGTGTCGCCCTGTGCGATCGCATCACCATCACGCGCCATCGGATGCCCACGGTGCAGCTCACCTGCACCCATCCGCAGGTCCCCACGGACAACAGTAACTTGGCCCTGCGAGCGGCCACCCTGCTCTCCGAAACGTTTCCAGAGGCCGCGAGCCAGAACGGCGGCCTGGCGATTCATATTGAAAAGAACATTCCGGTGGGGGCCGGACTGGCCGGGGGGTCTAGTAATGCCGCTGCCGCGCTCGTGGGCATCGATCTGCTGTGGAACCTAGGGCTGACCCAGACCGAACTGATGCGTTTCGGGGCCAAGCTTGGGTCCGATGTCCCCTTTTCGATTAAGGGGGGCACCGCTATCGCGACCGGCCGTGGTGAAGCCCTAGACCCGATTCCCGGCTGTGATGGGCTATATGTGGTGCTCGCCAAGTACGAACGCCTGTCGGTTTCTACACCCTGGGCCTACAAGACCTACCGCCAACAGTTTAGTAACACCTATTTAGACCTTTCTAACCCGGCTACCCTGACGGAACGCCAACAGCGGATCCATTCTGGGCCAATGGTGCAAGCGATTGCCGAAAAAAACGGCGCTGCCGTGGGTCAGTATCTGTATAACGACCTTGAAAAAGTGGTACTTCCAGCCCATGCCCTGGTGACTGAACTGAAGTCGGCAATGGCCTGTGGTGGTGTGGGCACGCTGATGTCCGGATCGGGGCCGACGGTGTTCACTCTAACGGAAACTCAGGCCGAGGCGGAGCGGGTAAGAGATCAGGTGAGATCGCAACTCCCCGATCCTGATCTGAAACTTTGGATCGCGCCCATGAGCACTACGGGCCTACGGCATCAGCTGTAACCCCGTCCCTGAGCCGCTGACCCTGAGCCGCTGACCCTGAGCCTCGGGCATTAGCAGCAGGTATTGAGCCTCGGGCATTGAGCATTTGAGCCATATTAGGACGCCAAGGCGCCAACCTGATGCATTGGCGTCGCGCATCCCGTTGCTTTATCGATGTCCGTACAAGTAAATGTTGACGACGTAAACTTAATGGGTTTAGTATGTTGACGTCGAAAACATTTGGCTTTGCCAGGGAGATTTCCTATGCCTGCTCTTTACCACGTGGATATGCCCGAGCACCCAGAGGCGGTTGTGTTTGTGAATGGAATGTTGGCGCGTAATCGTGCGGGCTTTCTTTGGATGTGGAAAAAACTGGCTTGGTTGCGGGCCGTTACAGTTAAAGCCGCGGGCTGTCAGCAGGTTAAAGCTGGGATCTGTGGCCCCAATGAAATCGTTATGGTGAGCTACTGGCGATCCCAGGCGGACCTGATGCAGTTTTTTCGCGGCCAGGCCCACCGAGAAATGATGCAGTTCACTGCCAACCATCCCCGCAGCCTCTGCCTATATAACGAGATTTATCGCCCGGGCCAGCCCGGTAAATATCTGCACGAGCCCCAGGGCATGGCAACGCTGTACGATGCTGCGTCCCACTAATGCAACAATGTTTGAACAAGACGAAATACTTCTTCGTGTTGTTATCCCTTCGTAAGATTGATATAAACACATGTTACGAAGGTTGAGCGTTAGCGGGTCATCGCTGTTGTTTGTAAATATCTCTCGCTAAACTGGCGAGCAATCATCACCGTTAAAAGTGCCTTGCCAATGCTGCCGAAACTCTCTCAACGGACTGCTCCCAGTAGCTTTGGTGCCGTCGATGATTGGCAACTGGCGCTGGCAATTGCCAACGAAGCCGTGTTGCGATCGCTGCTCTGTGAATGCACTCCGCCACTGGCCACGCCGGAAGAAATTGATCGGGTAACGGTTCACATTGGTGTCCCTGTCGCTGGGGGGACAATCGATGCCAGTTTAGAGTTTGAACGGGTTCATTGCGTGCTCGCTCATCAGTCTGACTGCGCCCTGGGGCCGCGGCGGTCGGTGACCTATCAGTCTGGCCTGCAAACCCTGGCAGAGCGGGTGCGCCCCCAAGATGCCATGGCTTTGCTGACCCATGTGGGGTTTGCGCCGCGTCAGATTGCCCAGCTGATGCATCTGCCCAGTCAGGGTTGGCATAAATCCTGGTGGCGTCAAATTGGCCCCACCAGCGGCTGTTTTCAGCGCTGGATGCGGTTACGGCGCTACGCCAATGGGACAATCACGCTCCAGTATCAGGATTACTTCAGTCAGGACCGGCCACCCTGCTTCTATGCTCGCTCGGAGTCGGTGCCCGTGTTAGTGCGACGGGCAGGCGTGAGCTTCGCCGATACGTTAGGGCGACTCAATCGTACCCGGGCAGCGCTTCAGACCGCTCACATTGTGTTGGTCTGCGGCGCCCTATCCGAAATTGAGTCGGAGGCGTTTATGCGCCAAAACGTTAGCCTTTATCAGCTATCAGAGCGTGATGGCCATGGCTAACTAGCCCAGGCCAATCAATGACAGTAGGCTGCGACCCGTAAAATATTCGATGGCGATCAGGACCACAAACCCTAGCATGGCCATGCGCCCATTGAGCCGTTCGGCATATTCGTTAAAGCCGCGTTTGGGTCGCTCGCGATTGGGAGCAGTGGTGGGGTTAAGGTCAGTCACAGTGGTCTCTAGCTACGCTAGGTCTAAATAAGGCCGATCTCTATTCTCTCTAGGGAGGGGATCGTTCGTCAATGACTCGGGCCGCAGTGGCGGCCTTGCCAACGACGCCTGTCAACGCCTGATAAAGCGCCTAAGCTATAGGCATGGTGTTCGTTGCGGCGCTTTGACCATCAACGTTTGTTGGGCTTTTGGGGGGCTGTTTAGGGCTCTGAGTTCTGGCGATGGGGGGTCTAGCGACGCTGCGATAGCGGTAGACGTGGCAACCTACAGGTAATGACATGAAGATTGGCCTTCCTAGAGAGATCAAAGATCAGGAGTATCGAGTTGGGTTGACCCCCGCAAGCGTTAAGGTGTTGTGCGATCGCGGCCATGCGGTGCAGGTGGAGACCCAGGCCGGCGTGGGTGCGGGGTACCCTGATGCGGACTATATTGCGGCTGGTGCCCAGGTGAGTGATGCAGACACGGCTTGGCAACAAGAGATGGTGGTCAAGGTCAAAGAACCCTTGGCAGCAGAATATGGCCGTTTGCAAAAGGGGCAACTGCTGTTTACTTACCTGCATTTGGCTGCCAGTCGACCCCTGACCGAAGCGCTGATGCAGAGCGGCTGTGCCGCCATCGCTTACGAAACGGTTGAAATTGCCGGGCAGCGACCCCTACTGACGCCCATGAGTATCATTGCTGGGCGGCTGTCGGTACAGTTTGGGGCGCACTTTCTAGAAAAGCAACAGGGTGGGCGGGGCGTGCTCCTGGGGGGTATTCCTGGCGTGACGCCTGGGCATGTGGTGATTTTAGGCGGCGGCATCGTGGGTACTGAAGCCGCCAAAATGGCTGTGGGATTAGGGGCTCGGGTAACCATTGTGGATATCAACGTTGCCCGTTTAAATGAGCTAGAGGCGCTGTTTGGCTCCCGGGTAGAATTGATTTACAGTAGTGCGCCCAACATTGAAGCGGTATTACCCAGTGCCGACTTGGTGGTTGGTGCGGTGCTGGTGCCGGGGCGCCGTCCGCCAACGCTGGTGTCCAAGGCGGTGGTCGAGCAAATGCCTGACGGTGCGGTGGTTGTCGATGTGGCCGTGGATCAGGGGGGCTGCATTGAAACGGTGCGTCCAACCTCCCACAGTACGCCCACCTATGTCGAAGCTGGCGTCTTGCATTATGGGGTTCCCAATATGCCCGGTGCGGTCCCCCGCACGGCCACCCAAGGTTTGAACAACAGCACGCTGCCCTACGTCATTCAATTAGCAGACCAGGGCCTCGCTGCGTTGGAAAAAAATTCAGCCCTAGCCGAGGGGCTGAATGTACTCCATGGACGGTTGGTCCACCCCGCTGTTCAGCAGGTCTTTCCCGATCTGGTGTAGCGGCCTGGAAAATGCATCGGGGTTCGGTAGCGGTGGTCTGTAGGGGTGTGTCCGAAATGGCTGCTGTGTCCCTGTAGAACGTTACAGCGTAAAGATTCTAATGAATTCTTGGGTTTTCCTGGCAAACGACGGGCGAAGTCAGGATAACTAAGGTATGTAACCCGCGCCATTTACGCCAGGGTATCGAGTACAGCTATCCTGCTTGCCTCACGCCGAAATAGCCTATGGCTCAACCGTATGCCGTCTTAGTTTTGTGGCTAAGGCGACTGCTGCAGCTACTGTCACACAGGCCTGTGCGCGATAGTGGGCTGCTGGGTTTAAATAGGCTAAGTGCCTAGGTGCCCTCGGTCACCTGGGCTTCAGCAAGCTCCTCAGTCAAGCCCCTCGGTTAAGCCCCTCAGTGCAGGGGTAAAAGCTATACGCAGGGACTGCCTGAGGGACTGCCTGTTTTTGTAAGCCTGTGCCGATATCCGTTTCGATGCCCGTTTCGATGCTTTTTCTCGTTCTGTAACTGATTATTCCTCGCCATTCTGAATTTATGAGCTACCTCCATCGCATCGTCGCACCGACCGCTGGCCTAATTGCTGCAACGCTCACCCCCCTAGCCGCCGTTGCCCAAACTCCCATTACCGATAATGAAGTCTTCCTGGATGGACTGTATTCGGCTACGGCTGAGTACGACCAACTCGCCCACGATTTTGCCGTGGAGATGGGAGATGACAACATTGAGCTTGCGAGCATGGTGTGTGCCATGTTTGATGAGGGGGCACCGGCGATTGATGGTTTGGGTGCTATTTTCTCGGGCATTAACAGTGGCTTTTACGAAGGTGGTGCCGAAGAGATCTTCACCGCCGACCAAATTGACAATGCGAGTTTTGTGTACTCCGTTGCCCTGGTCAGCTTTGGGACGGATGCCTACTGCCCTGAGTACACGCCTAACGTAATTGCGGCGCTGGAAGATCTAGAGTCTTAATCGGTGTCTTAGCTTAAACCGCCAAGACTGTAAATATACAGCGCTCGCCACTTGGCTGCTCAGGAAATAGGCTCATTTTCTTCCAGGGTTAACCCAGCGCACCGTGTTGGGCCAAGCGCTTAGGACAGTTCTGGCGGTGAAACCCTGGGTATGGTCGCCAAGTGGCCCGCAACCGCGCACAAACGTTGGTGGCGGTTGCTATAACGGGCGATATGCCGGTTATTCGTAGAGCCAACCCTTAACGGTGGGCTCCCAGCTCGCCAGTTCATCGTTGCTAAACCACAGGGCAATCTCAGTTTGTGCCGTTTCGATGGCGTCAGAACCGTGGATGATGTTGCGGCCAATGGTGACGCCCAAGTCACCGCGAATGGTGCCGGGGTCAGCATCGAGGGGGTTCGTCGAACCGATCAGCTTTCGGGCAGAGGCAACGACGCCATCCCCTTCCCAGACCATTGCTACAACGGGGCTAGAGATAATAAACTCCACCAGACCGCTAAAAAAAGGCCGCTCCTTGTGGACGGCATAATGCTTTTCTGCAAGCTCACGGCTAACAGACATAAGCTTGAGGCCTACGAGTGTGAAACCTTTACTTTCAAACCGGCCAATAATGTTGCTGATCAGCCCGCGCTGCACACCGTCCGGCTTGATCATAATAAACGTGCGTTCCATGTGAATCCCTCCTAAAGGACTGCTCCAAACCCAATCGCCGTTGGTTCATGCCCTGGGGGATGAGACAACGACGAGCCACTGGGCTAACACTTAGCCATGGCAGACTAAGCCCTAAACCCAATGAGTACATACCCTATGCTCAGGAAAGGTGCGTCCTTTGTAAAGGGCGTTGTGTGAAGTTCCGCTATTAGGGGCCTAAGTCGGCGTAGGAGAGTTGACCCAAGCTGAAGATATACAGAACATCTCCCTGGGGGGTCGGCTCAAATCGCGCCGAGAACGCGCGGGCCTGATCATCTAAATATTGCCGTGCTTCCGGGCCAGTCAGCTGCGCCTGCATCGCAAAATCTAGGACACTAATGCGACCCTGTTGCGCCTGGAGCAGGCTGTAAAACACCTGGTTGAGCGTATGCTGACGTTGGCGCTGATGGGCGGCATTGCGATGCCAAAGGCTATACCCGACAGCAACACTACCCAAGACCAGCAGCCAGGGCAGCAGCAGGCGTAGCAGCAGCATGGTGACCAGCAGCAGGATGCAAACGGTTAGGGCTAGCCGAATTCGTGATTCTAAATCGGTCATGGCCGTGAGCGCCGAGGGGGAATAATCCAAATGTACTATATAAGCATTAAGCCAGACATGGACCTCGGCGGCCCTGATCGCTGAGTGAACTACGCTGGCCCAACCGCAAGGCTGACAGCTGCTCAGCACCATTCGAGTCGGGTTCAGCCGAGAGGTGCGCTATGGGGACCCGGCCAGAATTTGTCGGGCTGAGATCGCAATTCGTTCTAAGTCTTCATCCAGCAGTGGTGGCCATTCAACCCCACTAATGCGCCCATCCTCATAGTACTGGCGGCTACCGTAGGCCAAGTCAAACAGGCTACAGGCGAGCAGACGGTCGAGCATCGTCTCGTTTTTAAGTCGGTCTGCAACCACTTTGAGCGCCAGCAGTAAAGCGGTCACTTGCCCTGGAATGGGTGGCTGTGCAGCCTGTAATCGGCTTAGGAAGGCGTCGGGCTGGCTCATGCTGGCTTGTTGCTTGAGCAGGTCACAGGCAGTTTTGTAATCCATACCGTTAGAGAGTCACAGGATAGGCGCCGATGTTGGTCTGCCAATACGTCGGGCATTCTAAAATCGGGAATTCTAGGATCGGGCAGTCTAAAATCGGGCAGTCTAGAACAGCCAGGTATTCTAAAACTTTCGAGGGGCTTAACCGTGCAGCCTCTGTCATCGCAGCCCCCGCATTCTAACAGCGGGCAGCACTCAGTTCTGCATCCACTCTTCTGGGGCCGTCGTATTCAATGTAAGCCCCAGGGAAAGATGGCATAACCCTGGGCTATCTCCAGGCCTCGCGTTGTGCGTTAGCCGTAACGGCAGGCTTTAACTGGAAGGGGGGTGGGTGGTCAAGATTCATCGAGAATTCATGGTTTGACCGGGTCAGACCGCCACCGTGCTGTTCAGAATAGAAGAGAGCCCACGCCTGTCCGTTAATTCGAAATACCTGCGATTGCCATAGACAAGTACCTGGAGATGACGAACTGAGGCTATTTGTTGCCCTTACATAGCTCGGAACATGTCTGGGTGTCAGGGTTGTCAGGCCCTAAGCCTGATGCTCCCATCGCTCAGCGTCTTTCTGTCAGGGTGATAGCAGTGTTCCGTTGCACTTCACGGTTTTATTGATCAATTCCCTACATCAATCCCTATTAAATTGTGACTTATCCCGCCAGTGAGCCGCCTGCAGAGCTGATTCCCTTTGTCGATCTGTCCTTACAGCACCGCCCGCTAGAGGGCGATATCCTTGCTGCTGTGCAGGCCGTGGTGGCCAAGGGAGACTATATTCTGGGTCAGGCCGTTGCCGACTTTGAACAGCAGTTTGCGCAATATTGTCAGGCCGCCCATGGTGTCGGTGTGGGGTCGGGGACCGATGCCATTGCGCTGGGGCTGCAGGCCTGTGGTATCGGTCCCGGTGATGAAGTGATACTCCCGGTCAACACCTTTGTGGCTACCTTGATTGGCATTCTGCGGGTGGGGGCAACGCCTGTGTTTGTCGATTGCGAAGCTGAGACAGGGCTGCTAGATCTATTCCTGGCCGAGCAGGCCATTACGCCTCAGACGAAGGCGGTGGTCGCTGTGCACTTGTACGGCCAGATGGTTTCCCCGGCGGGGCTCCAGGCGCTAGCCCAGCGTCATCAGCTGACGATTTTTGAGGATGCTGCCCAGGCCCACGGAGCAGAACGTGATGGTCGGCGGGCCGGTAGTATCGGTTTGGCGGCAGCCTTTAGCTTCTACCCCAGTAAGAATCTCGGCGCCATGGGCGATGGTGGGATGCTCACTACCCAGCAGCCCCTCGTGGCTGAGACGGTGCGGTCCCTGCGTAACTACGGTGCGACTCGCAAGTACTTTCACACTGACCCTGGAGGCACCAATAGCCGCTTAGATACCCTACAGGCCGCTATCCTTGGGCTGAAGCTGCCTCATCTGGATGCCGGAAATTGCGATCGCAATCGCTTGGCGGCTTACTACGATGAGTGTCTGGCTCCCCTTGCCGACTATGGCATTGTGCCCTTGCAAAACCAGAGCGGGAGGGGCCATGTGTACCACCTTTATGTCATCCGGGTAAAACCCTCGTGTCCGGTCGATCGGACAGTGCTCCAGCTAGAACTGAGCAGTAAAGACATTCAGTCGGGCATCCACTATCCCGTCCCCTGTCATCTACAACCGGCCTTTCAGTCCCTGGGCTATGGTCTGGGTGAGTTTCCCGTGGCCGAACAGCTCAGCCAGGAGATTTTATCGCTACCTATGTATCCCGGCTTGACCACGGCCCAAGTAGACCGAGTGGTCGCGGTGATTCAGCAATTGTTGCACCAGCGTACGACCCCACTACCGTCCGTCTGATTCCAGCTTCTTTAATCTGAT
>JBCBOC010000033.1:0-12585 GCA_039821475.1 Cyanobacteria bacterium J06632_22
ATCTGCCGGTAGTAGCCCTGCAATGATGCGCAAAATGGTCGATTTTCCGGTGCCGGAGGGACCAATAATAGCCACAGCCTCACCTGCGCGAACCGTCAGGTCAACGTTATTTAGCACACGATTCTGGCCAAACTGCTTGCTAATACCGCGTAATTCGACCAGGGTGGTGTCTCCACAGGGGATGTCCTGGGATGAACCGGGTACCGATGCGGCAGGGTCGATCATGGGTAGAGCAAAGAAAGTGCAGCAAAAAACAGGGTGTAATGGGGAATAGATTTAGTTATAGCGTTCATCAACTTGCTTTAGGGCAACTCGGCTGCCATTACCGAGGAATAAACCCGGTAAATCGCCATCGCAGATGCGCAGGCCGCGGATGTATGCCTACGCCATTGACGTTAGTCCCCCAGCCGCATCTCGCCGGGCGCACAAATGGCCCGAACCCAAGGACTGGCCTTGCCCTAGCGGATCTGGTGGCCGCGATCCGCACAGATCTGGCCAGGGTGATGAGACAGCCGGGAGACGCTATGCCAAGATAGCCCTTGAGTAAGGGTTGCTGAACGCTTTGTAGCAGATCGCGCAGTCAGGTGAGGGTAGGACCGAAGATGTTTTTAGTACTCGGATCTTTCAATCGGTTCCTACGCCGATACGTTCAACTGTTTTGGCAGTTTTTTGTACAGGAAACAATGGACCTAAAGCCGGTACGCCGTAATCGCTGGATGAAATGGCTGACGCCGGGACTGCTGGTCAAACGCTGGCTTTTTATCAGCTTTATGGGCATTTTTGTCGTGGTACTGGGGGCCATGATTTGGCTGCGGCTGACGCCGGTCTTTTACACCACTCAGTTTCTGAGCAATCTGCTGACCAACTTCACACAACTGGTCCCAAACTATATCAGTGGTCCTTTGGCAATTCTGATGGGCTTTTTGCTGATCGTATGGGGCCAATCCCGCACCCTAGGGGCCATTACCGAAGTGCTGATGCCCGACGGTGGTGAGGACGAATTGTGGGCTGCGATCGCAAACCACCGCCGCCTGCGTCGCGGTCCCCGAATTGTCGTCGTGGGGGGTGGCACTGGACTGTCAACGATGCTCAGAGGACTCAAAACCTACAGTGCCAACATCACAGCCGTCGTCACGGTAGCCGACGATGGCGGCTCCTCCGGACGGTTACGCCAGATGATGGGGGGACTGCCACCGGGCGACATTCGCAACTGCTTAGCAGCCTTAGCAGATGAGGAAAAGTTACTCACGGAACTGTTTCAATATCGATTTGCCACCGGGGAAGGACTGAGCGGCCATAGCTTTGGCAACCTTTTTTTGTCGGCCATGAACGAAATTACCGGTGATTGGGAACAGGCGATTATGGCCAGTTCCCAGGTATTAGCCGTGCGCGGCACCGTGCTGCCCTCAACCCTGACCGATGTTAATCTTTGGGCCGAAATGAGCGATGGTCGTCGAATTGAAGGCGAGTCGCAAATTGGCAAGGCCCGAGGCCGCATCGTCAATATTGGCTGCACGCCAGACTGTCCCCCCGCGCTACCCCGCGCCGTTGAAGCGATTAAGACAGCGGACTACATTGTGATTGGCCCCGGCAGCCTCTACACCAGCATCATTCCCAATCTGCTCGTACCCGAAATTGCCGATGCTATCGCCCAAGCGCAGGTGCCCCGTGTCTACATTTGCAACATCATGACGGAGCCAGGCGAGACCGATGACTACACGGTCTCGGACCACATCCGCGCCATCGATCGCGCCTGCGGCAAGCGCCTGTTCGACGCGGTCCTGGTGCAAAAACGATCGCCCTCAGCAGCAGCCCTCAATCGCTATCGTCAGGAGGGCGCCACCCGGGTCGAACTCGATCGAGACACCGTGATCGAATCTGGCCGTCGTATTATTATCGCCAACGTGATGCAAGAAACTGAAAAGGGTTCCATTCGCCATGACCCACCCCGGCTAGCCAAGGTGCTGATGCGCTGGCATGCCCGCGTTTCGTAGCAGCATCCGACACGCTATCGTTCAAAAAACTTGCGGGTCACCCAACTCACGAGCCCATTGATAATGGCGCCCGCCATGAGAATGCCAATGGAGGGCATAAAGACTGGATCCCATAGGCTATACCAGAGATCGAATCCCAACTCGACGTGGGCACTGCGACCCATGAGCGCCACCGCAAACCACAGAAAACTGGCCAGCACAAAAAATAGATTCAGCATCAGAGCCGTATTGAGCCAGCTCAGGAGCCGTGACTGAAACGTCATACTTAACCCTATCGGCAAAAAAAGTATCACCTTCAGAATTGCTGATCCATCAACCACCGTCAACATTCGTGTTGAGAATGTGTAGCCGTCTCCACAACGGCCCTGCTTTCGTTTTTGTGACGACGGCGGGCCGCTTGGCGATCATACTCAGCACTTGAGCGCCAGAGATGGCCTAAACAAAGTGACGGTAGCTATCAGTAGCGGGATGAGTACAGATGCAAAACGGCTGCCCATGGGACAGCCGCACTGCAGAAGCTCAATTGAGAGGACCGTCCCCGTGCGAACCAAGCCACCTGCTGAATCAGTCACGTAAACTCAGGCGGCCTTGAGGGGTGCCCTAATGGCTTTTAGACAACCTTGAGGTTATTCGCAACCTGGGCCGACAGATTATCGGGATCAACGTAGTGACAAACTGCATCGTCAACGCAAATCAACGCCCAGCCAGACTTGTCAATCTCTCGCAGGGTATAGTCCCCTTCCGGCACGAAAAAGCCTTTATGATTCCGAGTTTCGGGCTTCACCTCTACAGTGCGAATGTCCATGAGCGGGCTCCTTAGATAGAAATTAGGCTTCTGAAATCAGATAGAAAACTCTATGGTTTCCTTAACCAAATCCTAACAGTGGCTTTCCGTATTTCTCATTAAGTTATCTGACTCATTGTATTGATCCCCATCCGCGGGGATCATTCCCCTGAAAGCCTTACAGCGCAATCGCCAAAAACGTCAGAGATTAGGACGCCAAATCCCCAGCAAGATTTTATACGCCTCAAGTTTTCAGAAGTTCATCAACTTTCGTAAACAAAATGATTTTATTTGATTCGCCACTCAATTTCTGAGGCCCCTGACATTAGGTCTTTTTAGCCGTTAAAAACCCAATTCTGCACCCGGATGAGGCTATCCCAATCAGGGCGACGTCTTAATCCTTCTTCAAAATTTTGCTTAATCTCGTCCCTGAGATCTTCCACGGCAAATAGTACCTGGCGAGCAATATCAACGTGCTGACGCACGCCTTTGCGATCGCTATCGAGAATGGCGATGGCTAAGTTGATGCGAGCCTGGGGATCTTGAGCATTGATCTTGACGGCCTTTTGAGCTGCCTTGAAGGCCGCATTAGGCTTATTCGCCAATAGATAGAGCCAGGATAGACAGGTCCAAGCCGCGCTGCTTTTATGACTGCGATCGCAAATTTCTTTAAAGGTGGGGATCAGCGTATCTGGCCCTTCGCCCGCTTTATAGCGTTCGATAGCACGGTCAAATAGAGCATCTACAGATTCGGTCATAGGTCGGCAAGATTAGCGATAGAGGACGCGTAAAAGCAATCGCTATCTTAGCGAATCATGGTTCTGAGCGTATCTGCGCAGGCGTCGGGGATCATCGATCGCCCCAAACCATGCACCTGAAAAATGTGTGGATCAGGAGTTCCGCTCCAGTTCTACAACTAAAAAGTGCCCCGCATTCATTGCAGGGCAAGGCATTCAGGCCGATCCTCCCGCCAAAAAGGGGCGGGACTTATGCTTAAGGTTGTCTCAAGAAATCGGCGTTTAGCCTTGTTAGGCTGATCCCTGTTCTCTATGATAGATAAAGCGTCCATTGCATAATTTTCGAAGGAGACCGCACCATGGCAGGTACCACTGGCGAACGACCCTTTTCTGACATCATTACAAGTATTCGCTATTGGGTTATTCACAGCATCACCATTCCCGCCCTCTTCATCGCGGGCTGGCTGTTTGTATCTACGGGCCTGGCCTACGATGCCTTCGGTACACCCCGTCCGAACGAGTACTTCCCCGCCAACCAAGTAGAGGTGCCCATTCTGCAAGATCGCTTTGAGGCGAAGCAGCAGATTGATGAGTTTGTATCTGAGCAGCGATAGCAATCGCCGCATACCGAAGACCGGAAGACTATTTTGAGGCCACCCTCTGGCTAACCTCATTTGGTTTCCCGTGACTTTCAACCCATAACATCTGTTGTTTGATATGTGATCGGAGTTAATTATGACAAGTCAGAATCCTAACGAGCCCGTTGTGTACCCCATTTTTACGGTACGGTGGCTGGCCGTTCACACCCTCGGCGTACCTAGCGTCTTTTTCCTAGGGGCCATTGCCGCAATGCAGTTTATTCAGCGCTAGGAGACCTCGTGGAAAAGAATCAGAATCCTAACAATCAGCCCGTTGAGCTAAACCGGACCTCGCTCTTTCTCGGTCTGCTGCTCATCTTCGTTTTGGGCCTGCTGTTCTCTAGCTACTTCTTTAACTAGTACCCGATCTAGTGATGTCCCCGCTAGGGATAGCCAAGTAACTGTTTGACTGACTGTGTCTAGATAAATTGTGTTCTGGTGAGTAGGAGATATCTATGTTTGAGAATGGCGTATTCCCCTCTGGATTGTAGCGACGGTTGCCGGTACTGGTGTCCTCGTCGTCGTTGGGCTATTTTTCTATGGTGCCTATGCTGGCGTTGGCTCCGCTGTGTAGCCATCAGACTGCATCAATCCGAAAAGCATCAATGCAAAAGAAGGGGCATCGGTTTAGCCGATGCCCCTTCTTTTTTCGAGTAGCATTTTGCGCGTTACAGCTTACCGCAGCAGTTAGAACGGTGCTTCTTCTTTTTCGATGTAGAGAAACATGCCAATCATGAAAGCAAAAGCATGAATGGCCACGATGGGGACCATAACCTGGGGTAGGAGGGAAGTGTCCATAGGGTTCCTAACTCTCTAGAGATAACTACAGAAGATATAAACTAGGTGAGGTCGAGTCGGCTCACCGCCCCCGCCCTCTCCTCTAAACTACTGCGTAATGGAACGAAATCCTACGAATATGTAGAAGCTTTGCGATTGTTAAAGACTGAGTGACCCTATAGCCATTCACACAGGGTTGAGGTGGATGGCTCGCTACGGAGCGCCCGATGACGGGGACATAACCACTTAACGGCTCAAGTGGCAGATTAAGCAAAATGGCCAGCGTAATACTCGCTGAAACCCGCCAAATGCAAATCCATCAGCCCTTAAGTCCGCAATCGCTAAAAATCATCTAAGCCAGCAGCCGGCAAATCTGGAGGAATGACATGGCGGTTGACGACCGCCCGACTGCTTTCCTGTAACGTCGACATGTCGATTGCGATCGCAGCGATTTGCAGCTCCATACAACCCAACGGCACCTTAATCCGCATCAGCGTTTCTAACTCGCCAAAGCTATTCGGAGTAAAGTGCATCACCAGGCGAGGTTCTTCGACCAGGGAACGGGTCTGGCGATCGTTCATCCACACTTTGGCGTAGGGACGATACTGTTCTGCCTTAAGTCGCAGACGAATCGACACGAGCTCACCGGCCACCAAATCCTGCTCAGGCACATCGAGCTTGGGTGGGGTAATCGTAATCGGTTCAGCTCGCTCGGGGGGTGGGGGTGGCTCCGCAGGCACAACCGCTGGGGGGTCATCATAAACGACCACCTCATCCGTCACCGGCGGGGCCGCCGGTAAGGTTGACGTCTGCTCGACGGTAGCTGGCGGCACTGGCGGTTTTGAGGCAGCTGAAGGTAGCACTGGGGGCACCGCCACTGGGGTGGTAGGCAGGGCCTCAGGCGACGACGCCTGCGAAGCACTCTCTGTCGAAGGGCTCACCCCTGCGGCTGCCATCTCATGACGGAGCCGAGCCGCCGCCTCGTGACCGTCGTAGGTCAACGCCGTCAGACGGTCCCAAAAGCGTTCCTTAAGATTCAACGAGCGAAAGGATTCCTCGCCGTAGGCCACCGGCACACTGTCACTGGTACCGTCGTCAGACGCAGCATCCGAGGTTTGATCCGGCGTTACGTCCGCCAGATTCCCCTCAAAGTCACTGTCCTCAAAATCACCATCATCATCATCAAAGTCATCGTCGTCGGTCAGTACCGCTGCCGCAAGCTCCGCATCCAGGTCTTCGTCCTCTAGGGTGCTGTCAAACTGAGCGGGAGAACCATCCTCAGTCGAGACGAACGAATCGCCCACAGGCTGGGTCTCCTCAGCGCCGTGCACCTGTTGGTAAAGGGCGGCAAACTCTGCCGATTCGCTGTGTTCCTGAACAGGATCAGTGGTGGCGGCATCATCAACGGGACCTATCGGAGCGGCTTCACCGACATCCTCAACGGGGAGCATGCTGTCCACCGTATCCTCTGCCACTGTATCTCCGCCGGTCTCTATCGGCATTTCCGTCGGCGCTTCAAACGTAGAGCTGGGCGTAGAGCTGGATCGACGGGGAAACTTTGGCAGCTCCGGCGTGCGATCATCGGCGACATCGCCCTCTGAATTAGCAGCAGCGCTGGTGACCTTTTCCTGCGAATCTGGCGGGTATAACTGAGGCGGCAGCGTCAACCCCGCAGCCGGGGCAGAACGGTGCTCCACAGGAGCGGCCAGGGGCAGTTCTGGAGAAATTAATGTTTCTGGCGGCGCTGGCGGCGTGGTAAAAGGCTCCGTTGAGCCAGGATAAACCGAGATCTCTTCCTCAAAAAGGACACTGGCCTGGTTTGCGATCGCATCTAACAAATCGTGCAATCCCGCCGTAATCGTAAATGAAGCCGAAGCCAGCGCAACCCCTTCAGACACCTGAGCCCGAATCGCCACCGCACCCAACACAACCCGCGTTTTGAGATTAGTCTGCAGTTTCAAATCCACCGACAGCTTAGCGGGCAGCGACTGCGCAGGCAGATGTTGGCGAGTCTCCATCAACACCTTCGCCGTTTGCGGGTCTCGGAGTTGCACCGACAGTTGGCTGTCCGGCAACGCTTCCCCGGCCAAGCTAAAAATCTCACCCTCTAAAAAAACCGTTCGTCCGGGCTGTGCAACAATGGCTTGCCGCTCAAGCTGTAAACCATAGGTCGAATCCGCCGCAACCTCGATCGCCAGCGGCAGACTCCCAGTCTCACCCAGCACATCTTTTTGCACCGGCTCAGGCGACTTCACATGCCCTAAGGGCTCTAAGTCGGGAGCAGGGTCCACGACCCCCGACTCAATATCTGGATTCACCACCGAAGCCGCCGTCTCAGCCTCAGGACGACTCGAATTCCAACTGGGATCCCAGGCATCTTCCTCGTAGGGCACAACCTCTAGCTGCACCGCTCGCTCCCAGCCCGTGCCCATGAAGTCATCCAGGACATCAGTGCCGCTACAGTGAATTTCCCAGCGGCCTGGACTCAGCTGCATGTACGGAAAGATCACCAGCAAGCCAGCATCGTTTGTCCGCCCCTTGCGCTTGCGTACGCGCCGCCGTGGGGGCATTTCCGTTAGCACCAGCTGACTCACTCGAATATCCACTAGCGTCCCGGTCAGGCTGGTGTGTACCGCCACCCGGTAGCGCCCCTCAAGGATTTCGACCTGTTGATTTTCAAGCGGCAGCCACGTCTGATCGCCCTCTTGCTGGATTAAGAACTCCCAGTAGTCCATACCTTCATACCTGTCAGCTACCCAGATGCACTGTTCACTGGGGTGGAGCTGCCAGTACATCCAGCACCACCGCTACCCCCGCTACCTTAGTCCCGTTACCCTACCCCTAGTCAGGGCTTTCAGCCTGCAGTATAGGGGCAATTTTAGTAAAGATACCAGCAGACGCCATAAAAACACCCGAATCCTAGCCCAAATCCTAGATTGAAAGCAGCTTTTCCCACCGCCCCATCGTATTGCCAGCCAAAAGAAGAGTCCGACCTCCTTAAGGAAGCCGGACTCTTCTACAAAAGTACGGGTAGCTCGCGCCAACGAGGGAGACCCCACCGTTACCGTCAAGCCGCAAGACCGCAAAGCCCCTGGCTTTGCCAAAACTGTGCGCCGTTAAAACTGTGCGCCGCTTGAAGTGCGCGCCCCAGCCCAAAAACGGCTCAGCATCCCAGGCTAGGCCGAAAACTACCAGCTAGACTTAACCACACCGGGCAGCAAGCCCTGGTGTGCCATGTCTCGCAACGCGTTGCGGCAAAGGCCAAAATCGCGATAGTAGCCGTGGGGGCGACCTGTCAGCCAGCAGCGATTGTGCAGCCGAGTGGGCGCACTGTTGCGAGGGAGCTGCTGAATCTTGCGATGAATGTTAAGTTTCTCAGCCTGAGAGGAGGCGTTGTTGAATTCTTGAAGCAATGCCTCACGCTTTGCGGCATACTTAGCAACCAGTTTTTCGCGCTTGCGCTGACGCGCGACCATGCTCTTCTTTGCCATTGGCGCTGAATAAGTCCTTTATGAATTAGCCAGGGTTTTCTAGTGTAGCGTGCAGGCCCCATTTGGGCAATACGCCCTCTAGCTATCTTATGGGCACATCCTGCTCAACTATTCACGCTGGTCAAAGTCTTCCACCGACGCAATGCCTAACAGTTTGATACCCACCACCACGGCGCAGATGAGTCCCAGGCCCAGCAGGGCTAATAGTACAGTCATAGTGATGGGCTCAGACACAAAGAATCATGGGTGACATGACTCTAATGTACCCCTACGGAGGTGTTCTAATGGATACGTACATTACGGATATGATTGCGATCGCAGCGTTTATTCCCAGCAGCAGTCCTTACGCTGTTTCCTGAGCCTGGCCAACAGGAGATACCGCCGCCGTAGAGTTTGATAGCTTTTTGGATGACGTTGACGGCCCCTGCTTCGAGGTGGTCTTTTTAGAAGCCGTCTTTTTTGCAGCAGGCCCACGAGTTGAGGTGGCCTTCGCTGCAGCCTTGATCAGTTTTGGCCCTGTGGGACACCACTGCGCTAACGTACAAGCCGCACAGTCAGGCTTGCGGGCATCACACACTGCCCGCCCGTGATAGACCAGTCGAATGGACCAGTTCTCCCAATCTGGCTGGGGCAGTAGCTTCATCAAGTCCTGCTCGATTTTGACAGGCTGATCGTGCTTGGTCAGGCCAAGTCGATTCGTGATGCGCTTGACATGGGTGTCCACCGTCACCCCCGCGTTAATGCCAAAGGCATGGGCCAGCACAACATTCGCAGTCTTGCGAGCCACACCAGGGAGCTGTAGCAACTCGTCCATCGATTGAGGCACCTCACCGCTGAACTCGGTGATGATCTTCTGGCAAGCCGCTCGAATATTTTTGGCTTTGTTGCGATAAAAACCGCAGGTTTTCACTAGCGATTCAATCTCGTCCAAGTCTGCTTCAGCATAGTCTTGAGCCGAGGGAAAACGTTCAAAGAGAGCGGGCGTGACCTTATTCACGCGTTCATCCGTACATTGCGCCGACAGCATCGTCGCCACCAATAGCTGCAACGGATTCTCGTAATCCAGAGAGCAGGGCGCTTCCGGGTAGAGCACCTTCAGCTCAGCCAAAATAGCTAACGCCTTCTGCCGCTTAGCTTGGCGCTTCGGACGCTTTGAGACGGGGGACACATCTGACATCATTCGACCCAGCAACAACGTCGATTACTGGACCAAGTTTTGGAAGACGGAAAGGCGAGCCGTGTCACGAATAATCAGGAAAATCCCCAAACCCAACAGCAAGAAAATGCCCGTTTGCATAACATTCTCTTGGACGCGAGTTGGCACAGGCTTACCGCGCACCGCCTCGACCAGCAGAAATGCTAGCTGACCCCCATCTAGCGCAGGTAACGGCAAAATATTCAAAATGGCCAAATTAATACTGATCAGCGCCGCAAAGGGAAACAGCGCCAGCGCATTTTCTTGGGCCAAAGCGGCCCCCTGGTCCACGATACCGACCGGCCCCGCCAAACCGTCAGCCATCTGAGAGAAGTTAGTCACCAAATCAATAAAGCCGGTCACCACTCGCTCAAACATATTCTGAAAGGCCACAGCCGACCGCGAAAACGTTTCCAACAGGCCCAGCCGGCGAGTGGTATCTGCACTATTGGGGCTCAACGTTACACCAATCAGCGCTCGTCGACTATTCGGATCAAAGGCGGGCGTCACGGTGACATCTATGATTTCAGCCTCGCCCCGCTGAATGCGTAACTCGACGGGGTCGTTGGGGCTCTCGCTAATAATCACCTGCAGCGACTGAACCAGGGCATTACCCGCCTCAGGAGTGTTTTCTGCCGGAACCAAAGGCTGACCATTGGCCTCTAAAATCACATCGCCAGGCTGGAGCCCAGCCTGGGTCGCTGGCGACGGCTCTCCCACGACGGTTTCGGCCACTTGCGGGATGAGCACACCATTGTCGATGTCGGGCATGCCCGTCCAGGCGAACTGCAGCACAAACACCAGATAGGCAAACACCAAATTGGCAATCACCCCAGCGCTAATCACGATTGCCCGATCCAGAATAGGGCGATTGCGCAGCAGATCGGGATCGCTCTTAGGAAAGCCACTCTCGGGCTCTCCATCGGGAAAACCCACAAACCCGCCCAGGGGGATAGCCCGCAGCGAGTACTCCGTCTGAGTGCCCTGATAGCTCCAAAGAATAGGCCCAAAACCAATGGCAAACTTATTGGCATGAATGCCCTGAAGACGAGCGGCTAGAAAATGCCCCAACTCGTGAATGAAAATCAGCAGGGCCAGGACGGAAATGATAGCCAGTGCAAACATGAAGGAGTTAGCCGCTTAAAAATTAATACGTTTTCCCATTCTACCGTTCTGCAAAAGAAAGGTGCGTAGAGGACGGTTCAAGGAAGCAAAGAATCCAGTCAGGGGAAGAGGCCGGAAATCGGCCGGCAGCAGTTCAAAATTCCGCATTCCGCATTCCGCATTCCAGATTCCGAACGCAGAACGCCGAATTCACCTAAGCGCGCTGCAGCTCGTCCAAGCGGGCGAGGACCTCTTTGCTATGCACCACCGGGCGCACTCCCAGGAAGCGCTCTTGCATGACACCCTCAGGATCAATCAGGTAGGTGTGACGTAAGGACATCGGGGACATCCAGGAGCCGTAGGCCTTACTCACTGAGCCGTCGGTGTCCGCCAACAGAGGAAACTTGAGCCCTTCGGAATCGCAAAACTCAGCATGGACATCAACATCGTCGGCACTCACACCCAAAATCTGGGTGTTGCGCTCCAAGTACTGCGGTAAATCTTGCTGAAAGCGCTGAGCCTCCAGGGTGCAGCCCGGCGTAAAGTCTTTGGGATAGAAGTACAGCACGACCCACTGCCCCAAATAGTCACCCAGAGAAATTTCGCCATCGCCCGTATTGGTAGGGAGCGTAAAGGTCGGAGCAGTTTCACCGATGGGCGGCTGCGGGCCTCCCAGGGCCTGAGCAGGGGCCGGCTGACTCAGCCAGGTTACCCCTGCCAATAGAGTGCTGAATAGAATGCCGAGTAGGGCTTTACGGGTCATAGCTGCTGTGCTTGAAAGGTATGCAATAGACGTTCGTAATATAAGTTTACATTACTGTCCATAGGCTGGCATGTCCTTGCCCCCGACTTGAAGCCCACACCTGCAACACAGGCGTTTTGGACCTGCAACCGCTTGGGCGCGAAGAATCAGTAATTCGCATTGAATAGAGTTGATTGAATTCGCGATTGGAATAGTTAACCCAGCGCCGTTAACCCAGCGCCACAGGCCCCCGAGGCGCGACTCAAAGATTCGCCAGCCCAAGTTTAATTTTTAGTTGTGACGCTGCTCTAGAGGCCGTTTAAGCAATGCTGCCCCGTTTGCGCGCTTCCTTGTAGGACGTCCCAACATTTTGTAGCCCGGCTCGAATCATTTGCTGCTCCAACAGCGCAAAAAATCGAGTTCGGTCTCCGCCGCGTACTACTGCCTGATTATGGGCTTCGGCCAGCGCCACCGGGTAGCCATAGCCTTTATTGACCTGCATGAGCATTAGGCTCAAGGCTTGGTTCAGTAAATCGGTATCATCAACCACCCACTCCGGAAACTCTACCCGGGCAATTTCTGAGCCCACATTCACGTGGCAAAAGTAGACCTGATGGTCGTCATACAGGTCAAGAATATTGACTGAACTTTTAAACAATGGCCCCCGTTGGCCCGGTGCCAACAAACTCGCCCAAAGGGTGACATCCCGCAGAGGCGCAAAGGTTTGGCAGGGGGCACCGTCGGTCTGCCCCTCGCAGTGGGTTTTACAGTCGGGGGTTGTGAAAGGGCAGCTTTCGAGGCGAAGAAAATTCAGCGCTTCGCCACTGCGAGAGGCACTGAGGTACCCCATCAAGGGGACCCGAGCAGCCCGGAGCTGGTCCCAGGCCGTGAGGATAGGGGACAAAATTTCATCGCGGGCGGCGACGGGCAGGTCGTCGAGAAACCAGTAAATCAAGGATCCGTCCGTGAGGGCGAGGGTCGGGGCCCGGTGAGGCGGTGAAGCGGTGAGGCGATGAGGCGCAGTAGCGTGTGCCTCACTCAACGTCAACTGACGAAATGGGGCGGCGGCGTCTACAAGGGTAGCGGCGAGCTCGGCTAAGACAACGGACTCGGCGACGGTACG
>JBCBOC010000581.1:0-3300 GCA_039821475.1 Cyanobacteria bacterium J06632_22
ACTTATCAGCTGGCAGGGAACTTGACTTAAGCGTTACAACCCAATATTGTTCTCAACGCGATAATTATAGGGATAGAGAATGGATAGGAGAATGGATAGGAGAATTGACACCACGGACTGAGCCTCCAGTCATCTCGCGAGTAAATTTTCTATAGACCCAGCCGCTGACGGGCTCGCTAATTTGCAACCATCCGTTTTGTTCACCGACTACCGTTATGAGTGTTTCATTGGGCAATGAGCTCACCTTTCGCTCACTACTATCGGGGCCTGACCGGACATTTAGCGGAGGATTAGGGTCATTGATGACGCGCTGCTCAACCTGAGTTAGGCGGCGAGAGATATCAGTCCCGTCTGGTAGTTGTAAATTTCCTCCATCGGGTTTGCAAAAGAGTGCGGCCTCAGCGCCACGACGAGTCACAAGCCCAGGAAGAACTCGGCCATTGGAATTAACGTATAGTTTGAAGACGGACTCGACCTTGGACACATTGTTCCAGTCCTGAGGGCTGTCACAAAGATGGGTCATTGAGTTGAAGTTTGCCCTGTCTCCATAAAAGCCCTTGCCCAAGTTATAGGCAAAACTGTAGAGCGCGCTACGTTGATTATTGTTCATTCGAGACCAGGTTGGAATGCTTTCTAACGCGGGTCTAAACTCATGCTGCAATGCATAGAGCAAACATTCCTCTGCTTTTTCCCGAGTAATGATATCCCCCTGCTGAACAGGCCTGCCATCAGGAGAGTATTTGATCGTCCCATAACCAATCGTAGGAACAGCCCAACCATGACCTGGATCGGCATAGGCCTTGGCCCTAAATCCTTCCTTCTCCTTGATTAGATCGATGGCCTGTTGAGGAATGCCAGGGTTCGATGGCGCTGAACCGACCGCAGCGACCTGCAAGGCCTGTAGCAACGACTGCGCACTGCCTGGGCCAATCGTCTCAGGATCGGCTTGATTAATACTGGCCTTAAACTTCTTCCAGGCCGTCAATACCGCCTGCCGATTGCCTAATTCGTTCAACAGATTCAGATGAATAAGCCCACTGCCAATAGCCTGTATCAACTGTAGCGGCCATTGTGAAGAGTGCATCGCACCACGGACTTCCGCATTCAGAATACGCTGAATCTCTGCCGGCAGAAGAATGGAAGACTTGCCCACGAACAGATCCCATGGGCGCTCTGGCAAAGGTACCGGTGGCTGAGTTACATCCTCGGGCCGAGCAGGTGTTGAGTCAAAATCCAACGCGCCAACCCGAGGCGCTGCAATCACACCCAACCGATCGATATACCGACCACAACTGCCGTGGAAACCAATGACCTGATAATTATCTGGAATATCTAGCTCAACAAATGGCCCTGTTGGTGTCCCTACCGTCAATCGATGTCCCAAGCTCGTCGTAATCTCAAGGGCAGTCACGCAGTGAGGAATAAAGAGACTGGGCCGCCCTTCTGTGACTCGAACGGACGCAATATACTCGCCGTCTCCTAGGCGTAACGATTGTTCGGACCCACCTGAGCTGCCGTGGGTGTCAAAGTCTCCCACGCTTAAACGCATCTGTACACTGTCAATACATTTACCGCCCGAGACTTTGACTTCGACGGCACGAGCTAACTGATATCGCGCTTTGTTAGCCGCCAACTGGCGAAGCTCAATATCAAGATCTGAAAAGGAAGCGCCCCCATGCCCCCCGAGCGGAATGCTGCGCCACGGTTCCCATCTGGGCTTATCGGCATTTTGCTCAAGGTAGGCCTCGACACTCATTTCCATGAGTTGCCGTTTGGCGTCAATGTCGCTATCCCCTGGGAAAAAATCACGGGTAAATAGCTCGTGCAGCGGCATCAAATCCATTTTGACCGGCGCCGGGTCTTCTTTAATACTCGCAAACCAAGCCCCCCAATCTTGACTGGGCAGCCCGCCATTGACCCGAAAGACCTCTGAAGACTCGCTGATTTCCCGAAGAGTAACACTCTGATCCTGCTTCGAAAACCCAACATCAAAGAGTTTGGCAGCTTCTATTTGTAGATCGACACCACGCTGCGTCAGCTCTTGATAAAGCGACTCGTTCAAACGAATGCAGCGATAGGCAAGTCCACCAAAGTCAACATGGGTCGAGACATGGGTCCCAAAGCGGTTAATAAAGGTCAGATAATGCTCAGGACTCACTGTAGCTGGCAACCGCTCAACCTCAGCACGAAACGGGGCGTCTATTTGCAACCCCCTAATACTGTCCGGGTTCAGCGCAAGACTGTAGTCTATGTAGTCAGCCTTGGTAACCGTGTAGATACTCCTGTCTCGAGTGCGCGCCGTCTTGAATTTCTGGTAGCTCGACGAGTTGCTAAAGGGTAGAAACTTACCGACTAGGGCTAGGATGCCACCCCCAAGCGTATTGGCGAAAAGGGCCTGGGTGTCCGATGCGGTCTGCAAAATTTGTGTGCGAGAGCTCACATCTAGCCCACCGCCAGCGCCCGGTGCATGGCGTGTCCCCTGAGGCTTGAGCAGATTTTTTTCTCCTAAAATTCGCTCCCCTTGGTCATGGGAAAAGTAAAATGCCATATCCATCTTGGCTGAACCGCTGGTATCTAGCGGATCTAAGGTCAAGATGTCGTAGCATCGCCCCAAAAAGTCGAAGTTCTTCGGAAAATCAGCATAGTGATGGAGCGTCCTGGCAGAGACTGTCCCTAGCTCGCGATGTGAGTTGGAACCGTTGACGTCCCAGTTTGAGGACACCTGCCATGCATCGGTCCACCCCATCTCTGTAGACGAAGACACCGCACCCGGACGTCTACTTGGCGAAGACTGTCCTAACGGCCCCTGATCAGGCGCCCCATCAAGCGCCCCATCAAGCGCATGAAGCAACAACCCAATACTCCCTGGATCGACTCGCGCAGGTCCAGCGTTGGCCTCAGCCAGCGCTTTGAAGTGATTCCAGGCTCGCTCTAAGCCGCGGATATCGCTACTATCAAGCTGCCCTTCGAGCACTCCCAGCGCTGAAAGTCCGACTTGCACAGCTTGTCTAGCATCCAGGGGAAGGTCTCGCAGCAACACCGGCTTTTGAACATTTTGGTTCAAGGTTTGTTTAATGTCTTCGAACAGATGGACAGACCTGAGCGGGGACAGCGTCTTGTCTGCCGATTTGAGGACACCGCCATAGGCGGTGTCCTTTAGCGCATGCTCGGCAATTGCTCGTCCCCTTGACACAAGATCCCCCAAAACGTCCAAGGCGCTAGACTCTAGAACCTTTCTCAGGTGTTGAATTGAACCTAAATCATGGGTTTGGCGGTTGTCCCAAACCCCGTTTTTGATCA
>JBCBOC010000670.1:0-2809 GCA_039821475.1 Cyanobacteria bacterium J06632_22
CCAGTTAGCAAAATGTTCGCAGTTGTTAAAAAACAGATTATAGTCTTTTTCGCCCAGACGACTTTTAGCCCGCTTTACCACCACCTCAGGGATAAACGCTGTCGACTGTGGCACTGGATAAACCGGCCCACCCCGAGCAAAAGCCTCAAAGCTTGTGCGAGAGACCTCCGCCTCACCCACCTTGCGGTAGTGAATCACCGTGCCATCCCCTAGGTCAATGCCGTGGTGTTCGTAGGGAATGCCCACCACCTCACGAATGGCATAAACCTGATCGCCGCGTGCCATGGGTTAAGCCGGTTCGTCGTTGGAGGGATGGTTGACGAGCGGAGATGACGCCTCGCTAATGTCGGTTGCGGAGTTGGTAATTTGGCTGAGTTGCTGCCTGCGGGCCAAAATCTCTTGAATGGATGTAACCGCGCTGTTGCGGGCCGCAGCAAGATTAATTTGAATGTTAGGGCCAGACCGCGCCAAACGAATGACCAGACCGTCCTCCGCAGGGACCTCTTCAATCCGTTTGCCTTCTAGGTAAGTGCCGTTGGTACCCAGACTAACCACCGCCCAGCCACTACCGAGCTTGCGAATTTCTACATGGTGTCGGGAGACCACGGCACTGTAAAGCACCACGTCGTTATCCGTGGAGCGACCAATACGAATGACCGATTCTTCATCGAAGGTCCAGTGTTGGACAGGTGTCTTGTTGAGTGGATGAAGCAGAGATAGCGTAATCACATTAGTTCAGAGAGGGAGCACCAGGCAGATTCAGCTGAGGATGGCAACTCAGATGACCGTGACGCAGATGACAATCTAGCCATAAACCGCCATAACCGGGAAAGCAGGATGGTATGAATCCTAAGCTGCGGTGATTTGAGTGTTATACGGAAATTTATATGCTGTGTATTAACTGTAAGTTGTGACGACCTCAGGCAAATTGAAAGATAAAGCTGACTTTATCACCTTTACCCAAGGCAATACGGTCTCCAGGACGTAACCTGTGACGGTTACCGTAGGGGAGCGGCATATTGTTGACGTAGGTACCGTTAGAACTACCGACATCCTCAATATAGTAAATATCACCCTCAACCCGTATGTTCGCATGAACGCGGGAGACGATTTCAGATTCTGGGAAGCCAGAGACGTCAATATCCGGTGGAACTCGATCATTAGGCTTCCCAATCCGAATAGGCGACACATTATCTGGCAGTTCCATGACGGTGTCGGTTTGGACATGGAGCAGGCGAGCGGTGTTGCGCTGTAGTCGGGTTTGGGGAACCGGTGGTGCAGCGATTGATGGGGCCGGCGATGCGATAGGCGGTGGTGGGGTTTGAGCCACGGCTGGGTTGGGCGTTGCCGTATTGGATGTTGCCGAGGGTGGGGCAGCCGCTGTGGGCAGCGGTGGGGGTGGAGTAACCGGCTGCGGGGCTGCCTCTGCCGGTAAGGGCGGCGGCGGGGCAATGGGGTCGAATGCCACCAACGGGTCGGGCGGCACCAGTTCCGGCAGGGGATCGCTGCCGGAACCGGCCAGTCCGTCCGGGGCGAGCTCGGCTAGGGCGGGCTCTTCCAATGCCGGATTATCGAGATCCAGTTCGCTGGGCGGGGGCGGTACGGGTACGGGAGCCGCTGGCTCGGTTGCCCCTGGCGCCACTCTGGCGGTGCGTAGGTCAGCGCCGCACTGACCGCAAAAACTGGCGTCAGATTGAATGGTGCTTCCACAGCTGGGACAGGCTATTTTATTCGGCAGCGGCGTGTAGCAGGCTTCGCACTGCACGGCCCCATCTGGGTTTTGATGATTGCAGTTTGGACAGGTAATCATCAACGGTTTCCTTACTGACACCACTGTCTACTATTCCCTCGTAGCCTGTAAAGCCATCTGGAAGGGCGCGTGAAATCGTAAGTCGTGAATAGGCTATAGCCATCGGCTTGAAAATGCGGCTTAGGCAAAGGCCATCCACAATCTCACGACGTCACTATTTCACGACTTTACGTTGTTTAACCCTTCTGCAGCGGCTGCGTCCAGCAGCCAAATCAGCTCGTCAGCAGGCTGAATGCGGCGAGAGGGGTACTGGTCGGCGTCGCCCTCGGTGGCAAAGACCTGACTGAGGGCCGTTTGCTTGTTGGCCCCGGCCACTAGGAACATGACACTACGGGCGGCGTTGATGACGGGTACGGTCAGCGTAATGCGTGGCTGGTCGTCCTTTTGACCAACGCTCACCCAGCGAGTTTGCTCTTGGAGGACGGCGGTGTGGGGAAACAGAGAGGCGGTGTGACCGTCGTCGCCCATGCCCAGTAGCATGATGTCGAACTGGGGCAGGCTGTCTCCACCGAAGGACTGGTGGAGGGTTTGCTCGTAGGCAGCGGCGGCGGCGACGGGAGAGTCGACGTCGGTCGGCACTGTGAAAATATTGTCGGCGGGAATGGGAATGTGGTCTAACCAGGCGGTACGGACCATGCGGGCGTTGCTGTCGGCGTGGTCGGCGGGGACAAAGCGCTCGTCGCCCCAATAGATGTAGAGCTGCTCCCAAGGGAGATCGGCCTTGGCTAGGGCTTCGTAGAGGGGTTTTGGGGTGCTGCCTCCGGCCAGGGAAATGTGGCACTGCTGGCGACTTGAGATCGCACCTTTAATTTTCTCGATGACCAACGCGGTAGCCCGCTCCACCAGGGCGGCCTTATCGGGCAAAACTTCAACTGTCGGCTCCATCCGTCACCTTCTAAATAACAGGTTAAACCACGTCCAGCTTGAAACCTGTAGATTCAAACCGCGAATAGCCTGAAATCTACAGCTTTTCCTGAGGGAAAACGACTCCTGAGGGAA
>JBCBOC010000416.1:0-4467 GCA_039821475.1 Cyanobacteria bacterium J06632_22
AATACATCGGCCCGGGCCACATTACCCACACCACAACTGCAAACAACACCGGCCCCCAATGCAACGACGCCAGCACCGGCGGCCACCTCCCCCTCGACTGCCACCCCGCCAGCTAACAGCTCAGCACCCAATATTGCAGCCACCCCCATCCCCAACATTGCGCCTAACAGCACCCATGCCCTGGTTGGCATTCTAGAACTGGGAAACCGATCAGCTGCCCTGTTTGAAATCAACGGCGTTCCCCAGCGAGTTTATGTCGGTGAAGCGATTGGTTCAAGCGGTTGGAGTGTCGTATCCGTCGCCAACCAAGAAGTGATCGTACGCCGCAACGGCGAAGTTCGATCCATCCATATTGGCCAGCAGTTCTAAGCCAGCTTCCATGGGCATGGATAGCATATATAGTGCTCGCCACTGTGCCGAGGACATCTTTGCGTCCAAGTGTCCCGTAGGGTCGGCCCAGTGAGCCAAAACCTCACACTAACGATGGTGGCGGTTGCTACAGCGAGCATCCTATAAATTAGGACACTGAGTATGCTGAAGGCATAGCCTGACTCGGCACCTCACACACAGTAACCAGCGCTTAAAAAGACTCAAGTCCCGTGCAAAACGACATGTTCCCTAAGCAGCAAAAGCGCTATGAGTGTATTTGACGATGTCAGTCGGTTCTTGGAATCACGACTGGATGAGTTTCTCAAGGCCCACCCACACTTAGAATTGCAAGCCCTAGAAGAACAGCTTCGGGGGCAGGAGGAAGACGCCATTCGCCTCATGGGTGACCTCAAACGCCGAGAACAACAGCTCGAAGCCAGTATCCTAGAAACCGCACAAGATATTCAAAGATGGCATGGTCGAATCGCAAAAGCCCAGGCTGCTAATCGATTAGATCTGGTTAAACCGGCTGAAGAAAGAGAAGCGGCATTACTGCGCCAAGGCAATCACCTATGGGGCCAAATGAAAGGGGTCAAAAATCGCCTTGAGCAGACCCGTACCCTCCAGCAACAAATCCACGCAAAGCGTCAAGAAGTGAAAGCTAAAATCGCCCAGGCGCGCACCAGTGCTTATCAGTCGCCTCAACCCAGCGCTAGCACCACCGGCTGGAATCAGTCACCGTTCAGTACGCAACAACAACCCTTAGATCCCTTAGAAGAAACCTTCCAACGCTGGGAAACTGAGGCGGAGCTAGAGGACCTTAAGCGGAACATGGGTTCTTAGCATGGACTTCAGGAGCGCTCATCAATGCGCTGTCAATGACGTGTAAGCCGAAAGAATAGGAATATACAGTTAGCGCCATTTACGTTAGTACACCCAGTAGGGTTATTCTGCTGAGTCCATAACGCAATGGCGACGCAGTCGCGCACCAACAGTTGTGGCAACTGCTATGACTCCCGCCACTGTGCTTAGGACAATCCTGGCACCCAAGTGCCTGTATTGGAGCCAAGTGGCCCGCCGTCGCGCATAACCTCAAACAAAGGACTTTATGGCGACGGCGATACAAGTCCCCGTTTAAAGCATTAAACGGGGTTAGTTATAGTCGCCTGAAACAAACTCGATCTCGTTACCGGCCACATCTATAACCTGTAGCGGCAAAACAACATTGCTTTCTAAACGATCAAAGTGGATCACTTGAAGCCCTCCCTCAGCCGGCTCAACCGTCATGATGTATTGTTCGCCTTGCCACTGCACATCGACTAGACGATAGTCGACTAACCAAGTTTCTGCCAAATCGCCGTCATTAAGCGCCACAGCCTGATCGTCACCATAGCAAGACGCCCAAACCGTATCTACCGCAGACCACAGTCCCGATAGCAGCATCGGCTCCATACGAGCACTCAAACCGTAGGTCGTAAAGCTCAGGATATCGTTTTGCCAAAAGGTATCTGCCGCAGTTTTTAAAGGCTCTGTGTCTACAGCCGCAGCAAAGCGGGGATCAGCAGCAAGATACTTAACCTGCTCGTCTTCGCTGGGTCGCTGCCAATCAGCCTGAAAACTGCAAACCTCAGCCGTAACGGACTCCATAGCAGATACAGAGGTCAGGACTCCTCCAGCATCTTCAGTTGCTGCAGCTGGTGGCTGAACCAGCTGACTGGAGGTGGCCTGCGGGCAGCCAAAAATTGCAACGATCCCACCCACAATCAAAGTACGACGACCCAACGTCCTTAAGAATTTCATGCCACGACCTACACCCATTTGTATTCCTCAAACCATATAAAAGAAGAAGCCCGTGCCCATGTCTTGCAGGTTCTCAGCAAGTACATTAGCCAGCGCAATTAATGAAAAGCCGCACTATGCAGCACCATAAACTCATCCTGATGACCTGACCTGGTCAATTGCCGGGCCCACGTCCAATTGTCTGAGAGTAGGCCTCATACTATTACCCTTCAGCAATAGATAAAGTCAGTCCTGACAGTTTGGGGGAGATTTAACGCGGCTCAAACCGTAGTTCTCTAAATCTGTGCCGCACCTGTATCCTTTAAAGCCAAGCAGCTAAAGCCAAGCATCGCTAGCGTTATCCGAAGAACAAGTAGCGCTTGACCCGGTTAACCCTGAAAACACAACCGAAAACCCATCGCTGTCAGCACAGGCAACGAGCAGAGACACTCCCGAACAGCAGATGTTCGACAGTTCACCGAGGGATAACCCTAAACTTAGGAAAAAAGTTTACCCGAGATGCACAGGTCTGTACAAAGCCATTGACAGGTTCCGTGCCGTTACGGAGAGCCTATCATGAGCTCCCAAGTTCAACTCCCTGAAGACCCCGTTAGGCAATATTTACATCCCCCAAGAGAACCCAACAAACCACATTGCAACGAGCACTGAGTACCTATCGTCACTTTTCTAGAGACAATCCTGACGCTCAAGTGCCGGGAATTGAAGCTCAGTAGCACGCCATCGTACACAAACCTCGATCAAGGCCCCCCAACACAGGGTCTCAAAAAGGTCCTTTGAGCGACGACTATCAGTGCGCTGGCGGCAAGCTATTGGTGGTCACAACCAACCCTAGCCAGGGCACACCAACTCCAGTCAACAACTTGGACAAACTGAGAAGCATGATCCCCAAGGAACTGTCTCAAGGCTGTCTCAAGCATCAATGCGATTGCCTATAGCAAAACGCTGAAGCGGCCACCCACCAAGTCATTTAGGATATTTCTTATTATGCAACCTACGCACCGACTCTAGTGAAGGAGTTTGGGCCACTTTTGAAAAAAAGTTACAACTGGCCATACGGCATCTGACGCGGCCTGGGGTTATAGGGCTCTCGACTTAGGACAACCCCAGACTCATGAAAAACCAGGGCAGCACTGACCAACGCTTGGACGCCGTGCAGGGCTGTAAGCCAGCGGCAACCTGACTATCGCTGTAAGGCTCAATGTCCTGTAGTTGGACGAGCTCAATGTGATCCTGGTGCCAAAGCTGCCATAACCAATGGTCAAAGTCATCAGCCTCAAGGGAAAGCTGGTCCCGCAGCCAGAATATCGGTATCTGCTGGGGCATCTGCCATTGCCGACTGAGCCCTTGAAGACGGCTCAGCAGTTCAGCCGCAGATGTAATGGGACGTCCATGGTCTCGATCCACAGCGCGGGGACCCTTTTCCTGTAACAGACAGCGCAGCCCGTAATCGGTCAGCCAAATATCCAAAACCTGGTGTTGTTTTATTTTGATCAATTGTCGATAGACCAGTTGACGGATAATGCGCTGCCGATCGGTTTCAGGTACTTTTGCCAATCCTTCTGGGGAGGCGCCTTTGGCCCGACAGGCCTGCAGCGTCCAAAGCTCTAAGGGTGTCAGCGGTAAACTGGTGGTTTGTAAGTTGAGCAAGAGCCGTCCGGCGGGTGCGATCGCAAACCGAGTCACCCGATAGCTATAGTCAAGCCATCCCTGCTCAAACAGACGCAGACAAATTCGCACTCGATGCGCCATTTTCAACTTGGGCTGCACCTGCCTCAAGGCCGCTCGATAGCCCGGCTGTGCCCCTAGATGCTGCAAAATCTTCACATCTTTCGCTGACAACATGCCCCCGTCGACACCCACATCTATGGGAGCAGAACCTGACACCCCGAGGAGCACCCCCGCCAAGTCGTTGGGGATCACTTTGATGGATGACGCCTTGGCAGAAGACATACGAGATTAATACAAATGCTCTAATTGAGCATATCGCAATTCTCTCGCGCGGCAGGACGCTGCGTCACACAGTTTAATGCCTCGCTCGAGGCGCTAGGTCAGTCTTATGCCGTCTCCAGGGGCATCCCTAGCCTGCGGGCATAGCTTGCTGGACCTGCTTTTGAGCAGCCAGTGTATTGCGCTCCCAAAAATACCCGCCTGTATAGCCTTGAATACTCTCATGGCCCTCATTAATCAGGGCCAGACGCTTTTCTGCCCAGCAGCAGTACAGCTCTTCTTGCTCAATGCCAATGTAGTGGCGCTCCAGCTTCTTAGCCACGACAGACGTTGTCCCAGATCCTAAAAAAG
>JBCBOC010000601.1:0-3205 GCA_039821475.1 Cyanobacteria bacterium J06632_22
CGATGAGGGCAGGGGGATTACCGATCTCACGGTTTCAGGCCAAAAAACTACACGACGACGTAGAAAATTAGACTAAACTCCAAGCAGCCGTCTATCGTTTTGTCGTCGTTGCCTCAATGCAGTCCTTTAACCCCTTTGGTAGCGTCCGCCAGTGGCTTAATCAGACACCAGACCGGGCACTGGAGCAGGCCTATGGGGCGGCCCTTAAAATTAAGCAGATAGAGGACAACTACTTTGATGGCAATGCGATCGCACAGGGCTACGGGAGCTATGGCGAAAGCGCCTATAGCTACTTTCGTAGCGAGGTCGATCGCGAACTGCGTCGTATTCGGTCCCGGATGCGGGTTTTTCGAGCCAGTAATAGCTTTTTTAACCAGGACGGTACCCGTGAGCTAGAAGTCCAGTTTTCAGATGACAGTAACGATAACACCCTGGACCTGGTCGATCGCCCCCCTGCGTTCTTTCGAAAACTACAGTTTATTGATGCGATTCTAGAGCGCTATGACCGCGCAGCCACGGACGAACTCATCGGCAAAACGGATGACCAAAACGGGGCGGCGCTGGCGGCTACGGCTCAGACAGCGGACGGACCGCTGACCCGGCCCAACAAGAAGGATAAACGTGAGGGCCTAGCCGATGCGAGTAACGTGCTGCCCCGATCTATTTTACGAACGGTGGATCGGGTCAAGCAGGACCTGGATCCTAAGGCTGAAGTCGAGGTCGTTCGTAACTTCCGCAGTTCTAAGGGAAAAACTAAGGTTGCGCTGCGGTTTTTGCTGCTGCTGGTGATCGTACCGCTGCTGACCCAACAGTTGACGAAAAATCTCCTGGTGGGGCCGATTGTGGACTACGGCCGCACCGCCACTCAGGCTGACGTCTTCCTTAACGATGAGTTGGAGGAAGAAGCGCTCCATGAACTCCAACGGTTTGAAGAAAAGCTGCGATTCGAAGTGTTTATTGGCAAACTGCCCCCCATGACTGAATTCCGCATCGAAGAGCGGGTGCGGGAGAAAGCCTTTGATATTGAAGAAGAGTATCGACAGCGCAGTGCCGCCGCTATCAAAAACGTATTCGCAGATATTTTTGCGGCCCTTTCCTTTGGTCTATTGCTGACGCTACGTAAGCGTGAAGTTGCGACCCTAAAGTCTTTTATGGACGAAATCGTCTATGGTCTCAGCGATAGCGCCAAGGCGTTTATCATTATTCTGTTTACCGACATTTTTGTTGGGTTTCACTCTCCCCATGGCTGGGAGATCCTGCTGGAAGGATTAGCCCGTCACTTCGGTCTGCCCGGTAATCGAGATTTCATTTTCCTGTTTATTGCGACCTTCCCTGTGATTCTAGATACGGTCTTTAAATACTGGATTTTCCGATACCTGAACCGGATTTCTCCATCGGCTGTGGCCACTTATAAGAATATGAACGAATAGGGGCACAACCTGTTGTGCCCTGGCAACAACTGTCCGATCTTGGACTAGGCTGCTTCGATCACATCTATCGCGTCGTCCTGCAAGGACTGATAGATCTCAAGCAACGTCTGAGCTTTGTTTTCCCACATAAAGCTTTGGGCCCGCTCTCGGGCAGCCAGCGACATACGATAGATGGTCAGGGTCCTGCACTAGGGTGGTAATGTGCGCTGTCAATTGGGTCGTAACGTGCTCACGGGAGTCTGGATCGACAGTGAAACCAGTTTCCGGCGTGATGTACTCGCCAACGCCGCCATAGTTTACAGCAACGCAGGGTAGTCCTGCGGCCATCGCTTCCATGACTACAGCGCCACCAAAGTCTTTGATAGAGGGAAAACAGAAGACATCGGCCCAGGCATACTGGCCCAGAATTTCGCCCTGCTCTACCCATCCGGTAAACTCAACACAGCTTTGCAGGTTTAGGGCGATAGACTGGGCCTCTAGATTGCTGCGCTCCACACCATCCCCGACGATGCGTAGGTTAATTTGCTGTTGCAGAGCCTGGGGCAGTGCTGCGATCGCATTGAGCAGCATATCAGCCCCCTTCAAGGCCACCAGGCGCCCAACAAACAGTAAATTGACCTGCTCATCTGGGGACTTTCGCCGCCGCATCGTCTTGACGAAAGACTGGTTGATTCCATTTTCGAAGAATAGCTGAATCCGCTCGTCTTCAACCCCTAGCAAATCTTGTACCAGACCCATGGTGTAGGAAGAGCCTGCCAAAATTTGGTCGGCCCGCCGGTAGGTTTCGCGGTAGTCGGGAATCAGATGACGACCCAGGGCGCGCAGCGCACTGAAGTAGGCCAAATCTTTGGAGGCCACGTCTCGAAAGCTCTCGGGGTAGGGCAGTCCACCATTGATGGGCCCCAGTACAAACGGCACCCCATGCTGCTGACACACCTGGGAGAGCTTCACCGGGTAGCGTGGCATCATGGGCGTAATGGCATGGACAATGTCAAACTTCCCGGCGGCAACCTCATCTTTCATGCGGGTGTAGACGCCTTGGTTAAACTCAGCGTAGACCGGGTAGGTCAATGCGGTGTAAAGCTGCCAGACACGGTTTCCAGCCAAGACCGTCAGTGGATCAACCACATATTTGAAGTACCGCTCAATAGCCGCACTTTCGTCGATATAAATAATTCGGTCTTTGGGAAAGGGGCGAGAGAGTGCCTCTCGATTGCGACCATGGGTGATGACCGTCACCTCGGCCAGTTCTCGAATGGTGCGGTAATACTGGTAAGCCACCAGTGGCACAGAAGTCCAATCCGGATTGCACTCATGCATAATTAAGAGCACCCGAAGCCCGGCGGACATCTCCTTTGCGACCATACTTGTCTCCATACTCAGTAAGCGTACAGACGGGCTGACTTGAACAGGCCGTTGAAGGCGGCCATCTGCTAGCTTGCCGTACGCTTAACAAAGACGGTGATGACGGAGCAAAGATCAGGCCTCAACGAAAAAATTTTCTATTCTTCATATAAGGCTGATTCCGGGCTGGGCTGCTAAAACTGCCTTGACAACGGCAGTTTATTGACCGTGTAACGCGTGTTCCCGGAGGAACGGTTTTACCCCTTTACGGATATCGTTTGAGACATCGTTTGAGGCATCGTTTGGGGCATCGGTAGCCTGAAGCACGGCTTGGTAGAGGGCAACAAGGTGGTCCGCTTTATTCTCCCAAATAAACTGCTGGGCGTGCGCTTGGGCGCGAAGAGACAGTTGATGGCGCCGTTGAGGATCGC
>JBCBOC010000242.1:0-6062 GCA_039821475.1 Cyanobacteria bacterium J06632_22
ATACCAGGGGGTGCGATCGCGCAGGCCCGTGAGCCCCCACCCCAAATAGCCCAAACCAGCCACCACCGGTACCCAGCTGCCTAGGGCCACACCACTGGCCAATCCCACACCGTAGGTCAACGCCAAAGGTAGGCCCCAGCGGGCACTTTCTCGGACAATCACGGTCTGCCAAGGTAGGGACGGCATATCTGCCTGGGGATAGACCACACGGAGTCGCAGCCATGCCTTAGGTAACGTCTGCCCTGTGCGCTGCAGCCGCAGTAGCTGCCAGCCACTGACGCCAATCGGTGCCAAGAGCCCCACCGTCCATAATAAATTTGTGAGCGGCGGCACCGCCGATTTTAGGTCGCTCTTGGGCAACTGCAGGGTTTCAGCAGTCCGATGCTGCACCGTGGTCAGTAGCGGATTCAGCGGCACCGTTGCCATAGACGTACGGGTTGCCGCCAGCCCCAACCCAAAGGGCAGCAAGCCGCTCAGCGCCACCAGTCCGGCCTCTGCGACCCAAGCCCCTAGGCGTCTCAGACGTAGGGCCGGCATCGGACCAGCCGCCACTAAATCAATCGTCGGATCAACCGTTGAATCAACCGGTGGCCGGACGCTAGCCACCAGGGCACCGGTGGCAGGGGAGGGATTGACGGGTAAAACCATGGGCCAACCTGGGCTGAGTAACAACGAGCTGGAGAATGACAGAGACTGCGGCAGTATGCCACTGGGCCATTTGGCTGAAAGCTGATGTCAGGTTGCCCCTGTTCTAGCACGCACAACACAGGCGCCACAGAAAAATTCGATACCCTTATCAGCCCGCCAGGAGAAGTGTCACAGGTCAGAGCATCGCAACATAGGCGGAAAGTTAGTGTTTGATCATACAAAGCCAAAGCAGAATGCTCAGGCTAGTTCGCAATTTCTCTGAAAGTTAGGACAAATTTATGATGGGCAACTCAACTTTAACTCGAACCCTTGCTGTCTTAGGTCTCACCGCTGTTGCCCTGGGTGGCGTTGGGTTACCGGCAATGGCACTAGAGGTGACTGGCCGTAGTGGCGGCTCTGAAAACTCAGAATGTGGCTATATCAGAGACATCGCTAACCACACCGTTGAAATTAGCGATGCGGTTGCCCCCCTTAACGTGGAAGTCAGCAGCAGCGGCAATTACAGCCTGTTCATTGAGAGTGACAACGGCTATAGCGAATGCGTTCGGTCCCACAGCTATGACGGTGGGACGATCGAGTCCATGGGCGCAGTCCCAGCCGGCATCTATCGGCTCTACGTAGGCGATTTTGATGGTGCCAGCCACCCCTTCGAGATGACCATCAACGAATAGCCGTTGCCTTGCTTGGCTCAGTCCTCTGCTTCCGGCAGCGCCCGAGCATCAATATCTAAAGTAATCGTATCTTCACTGGTGGCGCCCGACCGACCAGGACTTTGGGTCTCAACTTCCACCGCCTGCACCTCCACCGTCCCATCGGGAACAACTCGCTCAAAGCCCTGACGCGTCGTCTTTAGGGCAGTACCACAGTTGGGACAAGCCGTTTGTATCGGAGCAAGGCCATTCAAGCCTTGGCCACAGACCGGACAGTCACCCGTCACAAGATTACGGCGTAGCCAAAACTGTGCGATCGCAATCAACACTACGGGCAACAGAGCCACAACTATCACTAGCACCAGCGCTGATTTGACCAGCCAGCCTAGACCTGCAGCCCCCAGCAGCCAGGCCCCCAGCAGCAGGGTAACCCAGCAGCCCAGACCAGGAATATTGAGCTGCAAGCCTCTAAATCCGTTTTGAGTCACCGTTGTTGTCCGCCTGTATCACTGCCAACATCATCACTGCCAACATCCTAGCGCCCCCCATCCTGAAAGGATGACGGTTACAACCAATAGACATCAACCTTAGCCCCATCGTTTTACCCCCAAGCCCTTGCCCCAGCAGCACGACGCAGCAGCCACGTAGTCGGCCAGTCGGCCTAACTTGCGGGCTCGCTAAGTGGCTGCACTAGAGCAATAACCGTACTCGGTGACTCTCCCCAATGCCGCCATCACAAAAAACAGTGGAGGGTATCGGCAACTTGCGTCTCCGGTTTCGCTGCGTCTTACGCTTCACGATGTTGACGCGATGAGATCGCACCGGCATCTGCCAAGAGGTCCTGGAGCTGATGAGTGAGGGCCGTCGCGCCAAAGGCTGATAATGCCTGTTCCCGCAACCAGTCACCACAACAGCGGGGGTCCTTGCCAGCAAGAGCCGCTAAACACGCCGTGGTAACGGCCGCCGGGTCACGATGGGGCACCTGCCAGCCCAATCGTCCATCCTGCAGCGGATCCGCAGAACCATCATCGTCACCCGCAATCACAGGCACACCACAGGCCATCGCCTCTAGGTAAACAATGCCAAAACCCTCCTTAGAGGGCATGACATAGACGTCTGCGAGCCGGTAATGGTCCACTAATTCTGCGGTCGGCACAAAGCCTGCAAAAATCACCCGGTCCGCCACCCCTAGCTCCTCGGCCAACTGCGCCAATCGCGGCTGATCGTCACCCCGCCCAATCACGAGATAACGTACATCCGGCACCTGGGCCGCAATCTGCGGCAGCGCCCGAATCGTTACATCCACACCTTTGTAAGGATCCCCCTTCCATAGACGGGCCACCGTCATCAGAACTTGATGATGGTCCAGACCGTAGCGAGCCTTTAGAGCAGCGCTTGGCAATGCCGGCGTAAACTGCGCACCGTCCACCACACAGGGCAGCATCTTCACCTGAGCAGGCGCAATGTGGTTGGCGGCACAGAGTAAATCACGACTGTAGCGGCTGATGGTCCAAATGTCGTTTGCCTGAGCGAGGGCTTGCTGTTCAGCCGTTGGTAACGACTCCCAAACTTCTTTGCCGTAGGTCAGCACAGTATAAGGAATCCGCAAACGGGAACAGAGCTGGCTCACCATATTGGCCAGGTTGATGTGCCCACAAAACACCCGCGCCGGGCGGTGACGCCACAGGGTCGCCCCCAGGGACAGCGTCAGCCGCACGCGTTCCCACATCGATCGGTCAGACTTAAAGCCATAGAACCGGAAGGGTCCCCCTTCAAAGGGTGCGATCGCATCGGGCGTAACCCGGTCCCTTAACAAAAACACATCCGCTGGGGGTGCCGATGGCAAGCTAGCGTAGGTGGTGAGAATATCTTTGATATAGGACTGAATGCCGCCTTCACAGCCCAAGACCTCAATAAAAACGAAAACATAGCGAGGGCGACGCCCCTGCCGCACTGCACGCTTAGGCTGTGACAAATCTGGATAAGACACTGCACTATCCGAAGACGCCCGCCCCACCGAAGACGTAATTGACATGGCTATACTCCAACCGGCTGTGCGGTCCCCGCACGCAACCGCTCCATATCCTTAACCACCATTTTTTCAATCAGAGCCTCAAAACTGACCGCCGGCTGCCAACCTAGATTTTGATTCGCCTTCGTTGGATCAGCCACTAATTGAAAGTGCTCATCTGGCCGAAAGAGATCCGGATCACTTTCAACATACTGCTGCCAATTCAAATCAACACAGGCAAACGCCAACCAGACCAAGTCCTCGACACTATGCAGGACTCCCGTCCCAATGACGTAGTCATCCGGCGTATCCGCCTGCAGCATGCGCCACATGGCCTCCACATGATCACCGGCATAGCCCCAGTCACGCTTAGCCTCCAAGCTCCCCATCTTGAGACGTTGCGTCAGCCCAAGCTTAATGGAGGCCGCCGCCAATGTAACTTTACGGGTCACAAACCGTGGCGGCCGACGAGGCGACTCATGGTTATAAAGAATGCCACTACAGGCAAATAGACCATAGCGTTCCCGATGGTGCGTCATACTCCAATGGGCATGCAGCTTCGCAGCACCGTAGGGATTCTTAGGACGAAACGGCGTTGTGACCGACTGAGGTGACGACTGCACATCACCAAAAATTTCGGAACTACTCGCCTGGTAAAACCGCGTTTCGAGGCCGACTGCACGCACAGCTGCCAGCAGCCGTGTGGCGGTCCCCGTAATCAGGTCCAAGGTGCCCAGTGGATCATCCCAGGATGCTGGCACAAAGCTCGGTGCAGCCAGGTTATAAATCTCAGTTGGCTGTAGCTGTTCCACAGCCGTCAACAGGTCAGCGCTTTGGGTCAAATCTACCGAGTAGACCTCAATTTCATGGGCCAACTCATCCAGCTTAGCCAAGCTAGCCTGACGATCCGGCGGGATCAGCCCGACCACCCGGTAGCCTTTAGCGAGTAACAGCCGACTCAGGTAATACCCGTCTTGGCCTGTAACCCCTGTAATCAGCGCTGTGTTTGACATACCTGCGCGTCTCTCCCAATTTATATTGCGCCTGTTTTCAATTAAGCCCGTCTCAGATTGCACTTAGCGAATACCCGACCACTTTGCCTGTCTCCCTGGGTGATCAACACCGCACTAGGCAGATTCGGGTCACCCCTATGGCTGCTAGAGGCAGAACAAGATAACAGGGACAGCCTCTTGGTCAGCCATGGATAACAACAGCGGAACGTCTGAGCCATCAACTCACTTGCCGCTCATCGTAACAAGCTCACTTGTTAGACGTGATGGCCAGCCTGATCGTTTACGAAATCTTTGACTTTTTTACAATGACCAGACAGTTACGTTCATCACTACGCCGATATTGAATTTCGTCCGCTAGCCGACGCAACAAAAACCAGCCGTATCCCCCTTCTCTCAAGGTGCCCGGTTTAGGTTCTTGCAAAACACTCGGGTCAAACGGCTTCCCCTGATCCCAAATACGCAACTCGATCTGATCGGACCACAGTGTCAGATCAATGCAGACAGGCGTCTCGTCAGGCAGGCCTGCATGGGCGTGGCGTACGGCATTGGTAAATCCTTCTGCCAGGGCAAGATTAAGCTGGTCAAACACGTCGTTCAGCCAATCCAACTCAGATGCGGCACAGAAACGGCGAAACCACTGCTGAACTTGCGGCAGCCCTTTGAGCTGGCTTTGGACAGTGAGGTGATCTTGCTTCAGCATGGGTCAACCGATGGCAGGCAAGTTGCGGTTATAGCGTTCCCCAAACCTTGGGAGTGCACGCCAGCACGCCATAAAAAATAAAGTAGAACAGGAAATTCCCGTATTGAACCCGAGCTTTTGATACCCAATCATATACAGCAATGACCGCTGATGACTGTCGTAGTGGCCACCTCTCCCGGCAAATATTGCATTCGTTGCGTTGCTGAGGTCAGTTGCTGGCGCTGAGCCCGTGGATAGTGGCGCCAGCACTGTAAACCCCTGGAACCCTGTTCCAACCGGAGTACAGACAGGAGCATTGTTGGCCATCTGCCCCCTATTTGCGCTCGTCGAGTTACTCAGGAAGGTCCTGGCACTCAAACCCTTCAAGCCCTTTATTCTGAAGCCCCTTGACGCAGTCTGATGGGCTGATAACCTCTCCCACTGCTATACAGCTAATGATTGCAGCCAGAGAGAATCATCCCCCATAGCACCATTAAAAATCCCCTAGGCAAAGTTTGCCTAGGGGATTTGAAGCATCAACCGACTGTGATTCTAGAACAGGCCCAGCGTCAGTGAGGTCTCGATGGGGAAAGTAGCTCCAATACCCAGCCACAGCGTGACCAGCGTACCGAACAGGAAGACGGTAGTGGCAACGGGACGACGGAAAGGATTCTGAAACTTATTGACGCTCTCAATAAAGGGCACCAACATCAGCCCCAGAGGAATCGCTGTCTGCAGCGCAATACCCAGAAGCTTGTTAGGCACGATTCGAAGAATCTGGAAGGCCGGATACAGATACCACTCAGGCAGAATCTCAAGGGGTGTTGCAAACGGATCAGCAGGCTCGCCAATCAGCGCAGGATCAAGAACAGCCAGCGCCACACAGCAGGCAATACTGCCAGCAATCACGACGGGGAAGATGTAGAGCAGATCGTTAGGCCAAGCGGGCTCACCGTAGAAGTTGTGGCCCATACCTTTCTTAAGTTTTTCCCTTAGCTGAGGATCGCTAAGGTCAGGCTTTTTGATGGTTGCCATCGCTAAAAGTGTTCTCCTAAACAGAA
>JBCBOC010000028.1:0-13173 GCA_039821475.1 Cyanobacteria bacterium J06632_22
GCCTTTTTTAGCCAGATGATAAGCCGCTGTCGCCCCTGCGGGGCCGCCACCAACGACGATGCAATCATATATAGAGGAGGTCATAGGGTCAGTTAACGATAATCAGTCGACAATACGGAATTAATACGGGATTTTGGCAAGCGAGACATCTTCGCAGCCCTGACCCGCCCGTCAGCCTAGATACCCGTCAGCCTAGATATCCGTCAGCCTAGATACAATGATGCCTGCAGCGGGACACAATGATAGCGCTTGCTGTACAAACGATCTCATTCAGGAGAAAAACGATGATTCGTCTGAGTCGATGGCAGTTGGCCGTGTTGGCTGCGCCGTTTGCAGGCATCGTCGGATTTTTGTTAATAGCCGCTGGCCTACAAATCCAGGCCTGGGGGCTGAGTTGGATCTGGGCCATTGTGGTGCTCATGCTGGTGCTTTGGCAATGGCTGCTAGTGCGATGGACGAAGCCGCTCGCCGAGGCCGAAGCTATTATTGAAGCAGTCACAGCGGAATTGGAAGCCGAGGCCCAGGCCGCTGCAACGGCGTTACCCGTCAGCGCGTCGTTAGAGACATCACTCCAAGACCTTTTTAATCAAGCCCGACAGGACCCACCGGTATGGGAGGACTGGGGGCAGTTCTGGCAGCGGTGTCAGGCGGTGGTGGTGACGGTGGCCCATGCTTACCACCCTGAGGTCAAGTACCCGCTGCTCAATATCTACGTCACCCAGGCCTATGGACTGATTCGCGGTACGGTGGACGACACCGACCGAGCTATGCAGAAGCTGGCGCCCGTTCTAGACCGGGTTACAGTCGGGCAGGCCTACCAGGCCTATGAGGTGTACCGTCAGCTAGAGCCTTCGGTACAAAAAGTCTGGCGAGTGTGGAACTGGGCCCAGTGGCTGATTAACCCTGCGGCAGCGGCGGCCAAAGCTGTGAGTAAACGGTCCAGTAACCAAGCGAGCCAGCAGCTCCTGGTTAATCTGAGCCAGCTGATCCGCGAGACGGCCCTGCGAAACCTGGCCCAACAAGCTGCGGCACTCTACGGTGAGACGGAACTGCCCCTGGCTTTTGCTGATCCGGACACGCCACCCGATACCGCCAAGACAGAAACGGTACGCGCGCTCCTAGAGCAGGCTGAATCTGCCGCGCAGATCGACCAAAAGCCGGTGTGCGTCCTGTTGGTAGGACGGACGGGAGCCGGGAAAAGTAGTGTGATCAATACCCTCTTCCAAACGGATCGAGCGGCGGTGGACGTCCTGCCTAGCACAGACGAAATTCGTCAGTATCGCTGGTCCGCCGGACCAGGGCAGGCGGCAGTGCTGCATCTGATTGATTCGCCAGGCTACGAGCAGGTCAGCCGCACTGACTTTCGTGAGGCTGTGCTGAACTACGCCCAGCAGGCAGATCTGCTGCTGCTGATCACACCGGCCATGGACCCTGCGTTGCAAATGGATATTGATTTTTTGACGGATACGGCCAAGGCCTTTACAGATCTGCCGCAGGTTGCAGTTGTAACCCAGGTAGACAGGCTGCGTCCTGTACGCGAATGGCAACCGCCCTACGATTGGCAAACGGGGGACCGCCCTAAGGAACAGTCCATTCGAAACGCCACCGAGTATCGAGCGGATCGGCTACCCTGTCGGCGAGTTTTACCGTTGGTGACCTGGGATGGGGCTGGCAACCGGCAACCCTGGAATAGCGACGCCCTATCGGAAGTTCTGGTCGATGCGATCGCACCGTCTAAGCAGGCCCGCCTCGCTCGGTATTTGAGATCGCAATCAGCCCGCGCCGCTGCCGCCACCAAAATTATTGACCGATACGCCTTTCAAATGAGCACAACCCAAGGCCTGACCAACCTGCTCAAAAGTCCGATTTTACGCTATCTATCTACCCTCATGACCGGCAATGAACTGCTAGCCACAGCCCTGATGGAAAAAATTCCAGTGGAACAGGGTCCTGTCGTCATTGGCAGACTACAGATGGCCTACGATTTGTTCACCCTACTCAGCACGGAGGCCGACTCCCAAACCAAGGCTCAAGAGGGACTAAGTTTCGACCTGATGGCACTTTGGCCCATTCTATTGAGTACTTCGAACCCACCCGAGCGAGACGCCTGGGCCCTAGGGCATGGCCTGATCGAATACTGGACCCAAGACCTCAGTGCAAACCAACTTAAGCAGCGTATCGCCGAGCACTGGGAACAGGCACCCAACACCGGCAAACCCTAATCAAGTCCCTGCAGGGACTGATAAAAGTAAGTCTCTGACGGCCGAGCCGACACCGTACGTTCCCAGCCAATCATCGTCAGAAAAGCCTCTGGATCAACCGTCTCAACCATGTCAACCCCCCATTCCCCTGTTTGCAGCGCCAAGGGATGACTGCTCGTTACCGGCGTTGACTTCAGCCCACCCAGCGCCATGGCCGTATAGATGCCATCCCCTATCACCTGTTCAGACCGTATCCCAGGGACCTGAGTCGAACGAAACGTCTGAAGCACCTCAACACAGCGCGTCCCGATAGCTGCCGGCGTCCACTGCTGAGCGTCAAATCGCAACTCAACCATCCAATGGGGATGATCAATGGGCCGCGCTGACAAGTCACTAACCTCAAAGACGGCAGCAAACTCCGCACGGGATAACGGGACCACAACGGCTGCCAAGGAAGACTCTGCCAAGGTGTAATTGTGCGAAAGCAACATCCGAACCGTCATCTTGGCCTCCCCGAGTCATATATAGCGTCGGTCACCTTGCCCGATCTTCCGAGGCTCGTGAAACTCAACCTCAAATCGCGCGCCGTGACTCACAACCCAGCTCAAAATTGATACAGGTTGCTACACCCTTGCTTATTCTAGAGCCCAGACTCGGAATAGCCTCACAGATTAGTGGTTTAGAATCCGTAGGCTAATGACTCGGCAGCCCCAACTCTCGGCGAAGCGACGTATAAAAATTGAGCGCGAGTTCATAGGACGGGAAGCGATAGGTCTGATGCGGCGTGACCACGGACCAAACGCCTGCTATCTCTTCCAGCGTGATATTAATCATTTGCACCAAGCCTCCGACATTGTGGCGATTCATAAGCTGTGTTTGTACAAGTAACTCCCGTTAGCACGACGTTGACCGCCGCCCGATTCGTCGACATCACTCCCGTTACGTGTGACGCCTGGCGGCTAAAGCTGCCAATGTCTGAGGTAACACGCGAATATCCAACGCATCTGGTCTGTGACCGTCTTTCACTGACCAGTCCTGAACGCAGCTCACCTGCGGTGCCTGCTTGAGCTGCTGCCCCCGCTTAAGTTGCTGAATCAGACGAATAATTTCGCCTCGCTGCGGATCCTGGTGCATAGCTAACATTTCGTATGGCATTAAATGGTCTACTGTGCGGCGTTTGAGAACGCAATCATCTCCCTACCTAAGACACACGCTTCAAAAGGCGTCTTGGAAATCGCAACTTGAGAAGCGGCCGATACTTACCCTGTCACTTAGTAGTGAGAGGAAGGTAAGAGGCTTTGTTCCAAGCCTTAAGACAATCTGTAGCGAATCTGTGAAATGGCTTAGAAATGGCGTAGATGGCAAAGTAGACACGCAAAAAACCAAGGCCCGACCGTACCGAGGTACGATCGGGCCTTGGCCAATCAACTGTAATTGTCAGCAACCCCTAGGCCGCTACCCCAGCAGGAATGTAACCCATTTCCTCAAGCTTACTGAACACTTTATTCACGCTTTCTTCCAAGGTCTCGCTCTGGGTTTCGCAATTAACCTCAGGATTATCAGGCGCCTCGTAAGGGTCGCTAACACCAGTAAAGTTTTTGATTTCGCCGGAACGAGCCTTAGCATATAGGCCCTTCACATCGCGCTCTTCACATACTTCAACCGGTGCACTGGCATAGACTTCAACAAAGTCACCAATGCGATCGCGCACCTCATCGCGCACCGATTTGTAAGGCGAAATCGCTGAGACCAGAACAATCACACCGTTGCGAGTGAGCAGATGAGAGACAAAGCCGATGCGACGAATATTCTCATCGCGATCTTCTTTGCTAAAGCCCAGTCCTTTCGTCAGGTTGGTGCGAACGATGTCCCCGTCCAACACTTCCAATTTGACATCCATTTCGCGTAGCTTAGCCGCTAGCGCCTGGGTGATAGTTGTTTTGCCCGAACCACTGAGTCCGGTAAACCACACGGTTACACCGCGATGTTCCATTTTTTCATACTCCTAACTGTACAAACACATAACAAGTGTCACTCACCAGAGGGCTGGGCCGAGCCGAGGCCTTCCAGGGAGACGGACAGCCCATGTCTGATTTGGACATGGGGCTGCCATAGCGGGCCATGCCCGATAGCTGTGCCTTTACAGGCCATACAGCCAAATTGCCAGAGGAGGCGTCACTATAGCCATCAAAAGGCTCAGGGGTCCCCCCACTCTGACAAAATCTAAAAACCGATAGCCACCCGCGGTGTACACCATGGTGTTGGTCTGGTAACCAATCGGTGTCATGAAGCTATTGGAGGCAGCAAAGGTAATCACAAACATCACCGTCAGCGGATTCAGGTCTAGATTCTGAGCGACCTGTACTCCTACGGGCAAGAGCAAAATAATAGAGGCACTATTCGAGAGGATGCCAGTCAAAACAGACGTCAACACAAACAAAGCCGTCAATAGCCAGTAGCCCGACAGGTTACCGCCCACCGCCACCAACCGCTCTGCGAGCCATGCCGTCGTCCCTGAATTATCCATGGCAGTTCCCAAGGGAATCAGACAGGCCAACAGGAAAATAACATCCCAACGCACCGACTGGTAAAGCTCACCCGGTTTCAAGCAGCCCGTGAGCACCATTAACATGACGCCCGCCAGCGCAGACACCAAAATAGGCAGATGGGTCAAGGCCGCGACGACTACAACACCTAGGCCAATCAACATCGCCAGATTGGCGCGGTCAGACCGCAAGGTCTCAAGATCACGCTGCTCCAACACCAGTAGGTCACGACTGGTTTGCAGACCCAGCAAGCTCTGTTTTGGTCCCTGTACCAGCAGCAAATCGCCAAAACGAAGCGGCATTTTTCCCATGCGATCGCGCAGCAGCTCCTGTCCCCGTCGAATCGCTAGGACGGTCACGTTATAGCGCTGCCGAAACCGCAGATCCTTTAGCGTCGACCCCACCAGGGTAGAGTTAGACAGCACCAGCACCTCAGCGACGCCCTCTTCACCCTCATCCGCCTGCCAGGACTTTTGACCAAACTGTACATCCGGCAAGATCTCAATGCCTTCGGTTTCTCGAATTTTCATCAGGTCATGGCGTCCACCACGCACCAGCATGACATCTCCCGACAACAGGCTGCGGTCCCCCAGGGGTTGAGGAAAGTGGTTGCCATTGCGGATCAGCTCTAACACGTCCACATCGAAACGGCGCTGAAGCTGACTGGCCTTCAGGGTCTGTCCCACCAGACTAGAGCGGGGCGTAATCACAACTTCACTCACATAATCCTTCAGACCATATTGCTGACTCAAGCCATTGGCCTGGCGACGCTGAGGGAGCAACATCGGCGCCACAAAGGTCAGATACGTGATGCCAATCATAAAAACAGCCGCGCCCAACAGCGTGAACTGAAAGATCGAAAATGCGCCATAGCCCAGCTGCTCTGACAAGCCGCTGGCCAACACACTCGTAGACGTCCCGACCACCGTCAGCGTACCGCCCATGATGGTGGCAAAGGACATGGGCATCAGCAGCTTCGACGGCGAGATTTGGTGCTGTTGGCAAAAGTCCTCAATCACCGGCAAAAATACCGATACCACCGCCGTGTTGTTGATTAACCCCGAAATCGGCCCAACGATCAGGCCCATTGCCAATAGCTGCTGCTGCAACGTTTTACCACCCCAGCGCGTCAGCAATTCACTGGCACGCTGTAGCGCACCGGTCCTGGCGATCCCACCACTGAGAATAAACATGGCCATCACCGTAATGGTGGCCGAATTACTAAACCCAGCAATCCCTTCTTCTGGTGACACTAGCCCCAGCACCATGAGCGACACCATTACGCCCAAAGCCGTTACATCAGCAGGGAGCCACTCAAAAATAAATAGCACCAGGGCCGCCGCCGTGACGCCAAGGGTTAGGGCAATACTCACAGAACGTCCAAAAAAGACAGAAGCATGGTCAAAATTGCGGACAAAGAGCCTTACCTAAATTACTCTGTCGGTCCAGGCTTGTCACATTTTGACAGCGACTTTGCCTCAGCTTCAGGAACTTTTAGGGAGACTTTGCACCAATTTTTTATGATGAATATCCAAGGGGAGTATGGCCGCCGCTATGGCCACCAGGATAGGGATGCGCCCCCTTGACGCAGCACCCGGTTGAGCCGTGATCCTCGGTGTTTTTTCTATGGCAGGAAAGCAACACAGAAACACAATAACTGCGACTAGCGCGACTTGAGTCCAGATCAAGGTACAGACTGAATCTGGTGATGCTGGGCCACCGGAACACCGAGCTAGCGAACCGGTGAGTCGAGGGTCACTGGACTCAGGGCCAACTCTGTTTGGGTCGCGTTTGCCTCTCGTCGACGCTGTCGCTCTGCCATCAGCTTAGGCCGCAGGTACAAATTTTCCAGTAGCACCGCCCCACCGGCCACCCAAGGTGGCACAATCAGTGCGCCTATAATGCCCAGGACCTGGGCGCCCCCTAGCACGGCCAGCAATTGATAAAGGGGATGAACACCCACAGAGGAGCCCACCAGTAAGGGATCCAAAATATAGGTTTCGATATTCTGGATAACCACATAGAGAATCACCACCCACAGCAGCGTCCAGCCGCCTTGAGGAATAGCCACTACGAGGGCTGGGACTGCCCCTAAGATAGGACCGAGAAAGGGAATTAGATTGGTGACACCAGCAATCGCCCCCAGCCCCACGGCAAAATCTTTCAGGCCGATAAAGCCCAAGACAATGCTCGTAATCACCGTTAGCAGTGCCGACACTAGCAGCCGCCCCCGCAAATAGCCACCAATACGTTCGCTCGCCGGCGGGATCTGGGCTGCAATGCGCTCATCCCACGGGGCGGGCAACAAACGCGTCAGATTTTTACTCAGAGTGCGGCTATCAGCCAACATATAGCCTGATAAAAACAGCGCCAGCACTAGGCTAAACACACCGCCTAAAATACCCGCGGTTAGGCTGTAGGAGCGAATCAAGAGCTGCTGGCTGGACCTGGCGATCCAGGAAATCAGCCCCTGGACATTCAGCTGATTAAAAATTTCGTTGGTGAGCTCTGGGCGGGTATCGTTCAGGTTGGTGACCCAGGCCTCTAGCTGTCCCGCTAGGCTCCGTAATGACAAAGGCACCTGACGCACCAGTCGCTCTAGCTGTTCGAATACGGTAGGGCCAATGATGAGGACCACCCCCACCAGTCCGCCAATCAGGCTGAGGTAAATTAACACCACCGCCAGCCACCGCGGGACCCGATATTGCTCAGCCCAGTCCACAATCGGGGAGATGGAGCAGGCCAGCACGATCGAGATCATCACGAGCAATAGCAGGCTTCTGAGCTGCCATAGCAGCACCAATAGCGGTACAGCGGCAACCAGCAGCAACACACTGCCAATGGAAATACTGAAACGCTGTTCAGAGGCCATAGGAGGGGCCATAGTGGGCAATGGCAGATGTAGAGCAAAGCATTGACATTAGTGTAACCTAGGCCGCACAGCACGGCTGAACCTATAGGGTATAGGTAAAATCCTCCACCAAAGCACCCGGAGTCCAGATACCGCCCAGCCCTCGCACGTCATAGGTATCTACATTGGGAATGAACTCTTGAAACTGGGTCAACGCCAACAGTTGGGGGCCAAAGAATCGATAGAGGCTGTCATCAAACCGAAGATTAGCGATAGGGGCGACCAATTCACCATTTTCGACCCAAAAGCAGGCATAGCGCGTCATGCCGGTAATTCGTCCATTCGGATGATCGCTCCAATTCAGATAGTGCAAGTTAGAGAGATAGAGCCCCGTATCTAGATTGGCCAAGATATCGTCCGCAGCAAGACTGCCCGGTGACACGTCCGGGGCCCTGAGTGCTTCGTCAAGATCCGCAGCATTGCTGGTTTTGTCGTACTCCTTAGCGCTTCGAGAACTGATTAAGCTGTGGGTCAGGCTGCCTTGCGTAATAACGGGCAAATGTAGTGGTGCGATCTCACCCAAACTATTGAAGCGAGGCACGCCACCACGCCGAAAATTCTCAGCGACAGAAAATTGGGGAGAGAGCTGTTTCTCCTGGCGCTGGAGCAATCCAAAGGCGCTATTCCCCTGCTGTAGTTCAGCCTCGCTAACGCCACCCCAGGAAAACATCATTAGAATTTCTGCGATCGCAGCGGGCGCCAAATACGTTCGATACTGCCCCCTGGGAATCGTTTTCGCAGGACGAGCCATGAGCTGGAGCTGCGCCTTGGTAGCCGCAATTTTGTCAAGATAGGTCGAAGGTGACCAACCTTGCCCCGCAATGGTTCCCTTCACCGCCTGTCCCCGATCATCGAACAGGGAATAGTCCAACGTGTACGCCGTCGTTTCAAACCAGTGGTGCTGTCCCGCAGAGTCGGCATAGCCGCGGAACGAATGACCGCCCCCATAGATGCCCGCAAAGTCTAAACCTTGTACCGGCGCCAAGATAGTTTGAGCCAAGGTCTCGGCAGGCAACAACTCAGCCTCGGACACCTCACGGCTACGGGCAGAGCCCGCCGGGAGTACTAGGTAAGGATCCGCTGGCAAGTGCGGTAGTGACTGCTGTAGACGTATCAGCGCAGCCTGTAACAGAGCCCAGTCTGTATCAAAATCCTGAGTAAACGGGACTTCGCTATAGGCCGTCTGGGCCTCAGTCATCAGCGTTAACCGTAGTTGGGCATCGTGCACCTGCCCCGTCTGGCGGACTCGGGCCTGATTAAATCGAGTGAACTGACTGTCTTCACCCGTGATCGTGAGTCGAAAGTGTTCATGGGGTTGAAGCTGCGCCGCCAGCGCCGCGACCAGACGATCAAACCCGACCTCCCGGTCTAGACCCGCCTGCTTTTGCACCACAGCACTCACACTCATGCCGCCCCTCCAAAGACTTCGATCTGATCAAATGCACAAATGGGCGCGGCATGCCCAACACGCACGAGCTGATTCGGCTCCCCTTTGCCGCAGAACGGCGTACCGTAAACTTCCCAAGTACTGCGATCGCCCACCTGCGACAGGCTACGCCAAAACGCTGGCGTCGTTGAGCGATAGTTAGGGTTTTTAACCGTGTGGGTGAGTCGCCCTTGGTCAATCAGCCGACCGTACTCACAGCCGAACTGAAACTTATGACGCTGGTCGTCGATCGACCAGGAGCGATTAGTTTCCATGTATATGCCACGCTCGATCTGGCCAATCATTTGCTCAAAGGCGCAATCTCCAGGCTCCAGGTTGATATTGGCCATCCGATCAATGGCCGGTCGGTTCCAATCGCTCGCTCGGGCATTAGCCACGCCGGGCACGCCCAGACGAGCCTGACTTTCCAGACTGCCCAGACCCCGTTCCAGCTGCCCCTGACGAATCAAATACTCCCGCTGGGCAGGCGCACCCACATCATCGAACCCATAACTGGCCGCTTCTCCAGGCACGCTCGGATCAAAGGTCACATTCATCAGCGGCGACCCGTAGGTTAGCGCCCCAAAATCCTCGGGCTGAACAAAGCTCCCCCCCGCATAATTACGCTCGTCCCCCAAAATGCGATCCAACTCCAGCGGATGACCGATACTTTCATGGATTTGCAGCATCATTTGATCCGGAGCCAAAACAAGCGTCATCTCCTCATCCGGACAATTTTGGGCCGTTAGGAGTTCTAACGCCTGCTGCCCCACGCGGTCAACCCGCTGCCACAGATCTGGCATCGGGAACAGCTCAGCTCCCCCCTGGAAACTATGGGCTAAGTAACCGTGATCGCTACGCACCTGAGTAATCGGGCCCGCCTGGGCGATGGCGCCAAAATGCGTCTCAACCAGGTGCAAACGCTGATAGACATCTGAACCATTAGTACTGACAAACCAGGATTCGATGTCATGGATCAGGGCTGTAGCGGTTGTTTGCACAATACTGTCTGCCACCCGCAGATCACGGCAAATGCGCACCAACACCTCATTAATATCAGCCACCGTTAGCGCCGTTAACGACTTTTGATACGGCGCAATGTATTGCCCCACCGACGGGGGGCGAACTGCTGCATTAAAGCGGTGGATGGCCCATTGACTAGCTGCTAGGGCCTGCTGATAGGCCTGCTGAATGGCTTGCTGCAGCGCAGCACCCGACAGTCGATTCGTCGCACAATAGCCAAACTGACCATTGGCCAGCACCTCGACCATGACCCCTTGAGTGAGGGTTTCGCCGTTTCGATCGGGGTGGGCATCGCGAACAGTATGGGCTGATGTCTGCGTTTTAGTGGCACGCAAACCAACCCACTCCGCTGGAATATCCAGACTCTGAAGTGCTTCTGTTAAGTGATCAATCATCAGGAATGTTCAGGAACGTGTCAGGGACGCCAAAAACGCCGAGCAAAGAGCCCATAGGACCGCATGCTGGCAACGAAAAATCCCTGACAGATATTGAGTGACAGTGTATCCGGATATTTTCCTTCTTTATTTACAAATTCCCAACCTGATTGAGCGATCACCAAAGTCAGGCGCCACACCAATTCACAAAATAAGAAAAAATAGATCTAAAACATTCAAAACAAAATCAAATAAAGAAAAAATATTTATAAAAATAACCATTTCAGGTGTCGGCCTGATATAAATGGATCCATGGACATTGATGCGCTAGACAGACGAATTTTGCAAGCCCTGACTGACAATGGCCGCACCAAATGGGCCGACCTTGCCACAGCCTGTGGCGTCTCTTCACCTGCGATCGCAGATCGCGTCCGCCGCCTCGAAAAGCGCGGCGTTATCCAGGGCTACACTGCCTTGCTCTCGCCCGAGGCCCTGGGCCAAAGCCTAATGGCCCTGATTTTCGTCACCTTAGAGCACCCCAAGCACCGGCAGACTTTTCTCGACTTTGTTCAAGCCAACCCCGCCATTCAAGAATGTCATCACATCACGGGAGAAGGGGACTACCTGCTGAAAGTTCGCTGTAGCGGCACCGCTCAACTCGAACACATCCTCAGCGACGGCATCAAAGGTCTTCCCGGCATCCAACAGACCCGCACATCAATCGCGCTGTCCACAGTGAAAGAAACCCCGAATTTGCCGATCACCTAACGCTCGATATCCCTAAATCTTTACCGGCACAGCATGCTGTGCTCCTATTCATGCTGCTTTTCCTCAGAGGACTTCTGCTCGGACTCTCTATCGCCGCGCCTGTGGGCCCCATTGGGCTACTCTGCATTCGTCGCACCCTGGCCTATGGCCGCTGGACGGGGTTGCTCTCAGGTCTTGGGGCCGCTACCGCCGACGGTTTCTACGGTATGGTGGCCGCCTTTGGACTGACCTTTGTCTCTCAGTTTTTAGAGAATCAATCATTTCTGTTGCGCATCATTGGCGGGCTATTTCTGGTCTACCTGGGCATCACCACCTTCCGTTCTAAGCCGCCTGAGAAACCGGCAGAACTGTCTCGAACTGGCCTCGCCGGCTCCTATCTATCAACGTTGTTATTGACGTTGACGAATCCAGCGACTATCCTCTCCTTTGTCTTGATATTTGCAGGGCTAGCCCCCACGGGGCTGAACTATGCCCAAGCCACAGTGATGGTGATGGGCACCTTTGTCGGTTCTGCGTTGTGGTGGCTGTTCCTTAGCGGGGGCGTATCGCTGCTAAGGCGGCAGCTCACGCCCCCGCGCCTGCGGTGGCTCAATCGGATCTGCGGAGTGTTGATCGCAACCTTCGGCATCCTGGCCTTAAGCTTCTGGCGATAGGCACAGCATAGGACAGACCGCATCGAACACTGGGCACAGTTATGACTGAACATTTGTGAAGGTGATGAGCATCAGCACACAGCAGCGACTGAGACGATATCTGCGCCCTGGGCTATGTGGCCTTATGGCAGTTGTCCTATTGAACATCGCCACTCACCCCGCCCAGCCACCCAGCCTGGTACGCGATCTTCTAGTCCAACCGGCTGCAGCCCAAACCGTTGCTCAAAACAATTCAGAATCAGTTGATGATCTCAAGCGGCGTCAGGAGGCCATCGACCAGCAGCGTGAAAACCTCGAGCAAGAGCAGCAACGTGTTGAGAATCTAGAACAGGCTGCATCAGAGCGGCTTGATGGGCTACAAAACACCATTGAGACCACCAGCCTCAAGATTTCGGATACCGAATACCAAATTGCCCAAGCCGAGCAGCGTTTACAGGCGCTCGAAACCAGGCTCGAAGCCTCACGCCAAGACTACGAATCAGTCCGCACGGCTGCCGTCGCCCGCCTGCAGTTCATGCAGCGTCAACGCGGTGGCGAAGGCTGGGCCTTACTGCTCAAAAGCGACAATCTGAACGAATTTCTAGACCGCCGCCATCAGCTCAAACAGGTGTACCAGGCTGACCGCAGTTTTCTGTCAGACCTCAAGGCCAAGGCAGACGAGCTGGTTCGTCAGCGCCAAGGCGTCGAAGCTCAGAAAAACTCCATTGCACTGCTGCGACAGCAACTCCTGGCCCAGCGGGACCAGTTTCAAGCCCAGGCGGAACAGCAAACTGTCTTGATTGACCGCCTCAAGGAAAACCAAAACGCCTTAGCCGCTGCAGCCGCCCAACTCGAAAAAGATTCAGAAAGTCTGGGGCAGCTCATTCGTCAAAAGATTGCCGCAGCCCGTGGAGTCGCCGGACGCGGCACCGGGCAGATGATCTTTCCAACCGGCGGGCGCATTACCAGTCGATTTGGCACCCGCACCCACCCAGTTCTCGGCTATCGCCGCTTCCATGCCGGCATCGACTTTGGGGCCAGCCATGGGACAGCTGTAAATGCGGCAGACTCAGGCCGCGTCATCTTTTCGGGGTGGTATGGTGGCTATGGCAATGCAGTTATCATCGACCATGGCGGCGGCATCACAACGCTATACGGGCATAACAGCAGACTCTTAGTCAGCGAGGGGCAGACCGTGCAGCAGGGACAAGCCATCGCCGCCATGGTCGATGATAACTGCATTGCCATAGCCACCATACCACCCCGAAAAGATGACGCGGCCTGAGTCTGCC
>JBCBOC010000829.1:0-1519 GCA_039821475.1 Cyanobacteria bacterium J06632_22
CAAGAGGTGCGATCGCAACCCTCAACACCCTCGATCTCAAATCCGACGAACCTGGCCTCATCGCCTTCTGCGACGCCCACAACCTGCCATTGCACTGCTTTACCCCCGCACAGTTAAAGGATATTCCCGTCCCCAACCCGTCTGATGTGGTTAACCAAGCCGTAGGGACACCCAGTGTGGCTGAGGCGGCGGCTATCTTTGGGGCCATGGACAAAACCCGACAATCTGAGAATCTTCCAGAGTTGCGCGTGCAAAAGCAGGTATATCGTCATCCCGATTACAACGGGGCAGTGACGGTTGCGATCGCACAGTCCACCACTGAATACACCGACCGCATCGGCCACCTTGCCCTGATTGGCACTGGGCCTGGCAGCCTCGATCAAATCACCCCCGCCGCAAAAGCCGCCATTGCCCATGCCGATGTGGTGATCGGCTACCGGCTCTACGTGGACCTGATTCGTCCTCTGCTGCGCCCCGGCCAAATTATTGAAGCCTTGCCCATTACCCAAGAAAAGCAGCGCGCTGAACGGGCCATTGAGTTGGCCAACTGGGGGCTATCTGTTGCCGTTATCTCTTCCGGAGACTGCGGCATCTACGGCATGGCGGGTCTGGTATTAGAAACGCTTAAAGAACAGCATTGGGATGGCAAGACCCCGACTGTCCAAGTTCTGCCGGGCGTCAGCGCCTTACAATCTGCGGCATCCCGTGTGGGTGCGCCCCTAATGCATGACTTTTGTGCCATTAGCCTCAGCGACCTGCTCACCCCCTGGGAGGTGATTCAAAAACGTGTCATTGCCGCCGCAGGAGCTGACTTTGTCGCAGCATTTTACAACCCTAAATCCAAAACCCGAACAGAACAGATTCGGTTTGTACAGGAAACATTCTTGCAGCACCGCTCACCCGAAACCCCTGTGGCCCTCGCCCGTTCTCTCTATCGCGAAGATGAACAGATTACGCTGACGACCTTAGCCGACATGCTCACCCATCCCATCGATATGCTGACTACGGTGTTGATTGGCAACAGTAGCAGTCAGACGCATGCGGGTTGGTTTATTACGCCACGAGGGTACTTAGGGTTTAAATAGCCAGTGTTGATGGCACATGAACTGTTATGGAAAAGGCCTCTGACTGGTCTATTGCCTATCGTTTTCTAGTGGATGACTATCCCCTGACGGTGCTACACCGAGCCAGTCAGTGGCGATTTGAATCGATTGGCCGCTCCAAAAAGATTATCGAACAGCTTTTGCCGCTATCCGATCCGGTTACGGATGTCCTTCAAGAGCAGAGTTCACCGAGCAGCATCCAAAATCATCAGCTCCGCCAGCGCCTGCATAGCATGTTCTTACAGGGGGACGGCCTTGCAGAGGGGCCGCTCTTTTATGCGGTTGTTGATCCGGTGTTGGAGTATGACAGCTACAAACTCGATGCGCACTTTTTACAGACCCTAGAGCAATATCAACAAAAGACAGGACGGCCTCTCGCAGAGCCACTTTGGCATGTCAATCATAACTTTGCTGGC
>JBCBOC010000354.1:0-4904 GCA_039821475.1 Cyanobacteria bacterium J06632_22
CCGTTTCATAGCTATCTTGGACAGGCCACGGACCTGCTAAGTGTCTATGGCATGACTTTCGTACAGCGCAACTACGCCTGAGAAATTAGGACATTTTCTTTTTGAAAGATAAAAAAGGATCTGCTGAGCAGGTCCTTTTTTATTGGGCTCCCATCGCAAGCACTGCAAGCACTAAAGATGTCGCCGTCGCCGTCGCGCAAAGTCCCCAAAAAAGGGTCTTTGTGTCGACGGCGGACCACTGGGCACCACTCTCAAACACTTGAGAACAAGAAATGTCCTAAGCCAAGTAGTGGACGCTATATAATCCAAGCGTCTTTGCAGCATCGTCCGGCATGGCAGCAATTTGGATAGAAGGCCCCACACGCAGCGGGAAAACAGCCACGCTGATTGATCAGCTTGAGCAATTTCATGCCAATCGCGGCACCTTGCCGGGCACCCCATGGCTCGTATTTGCGGCTAACGGCGACAATCGCATCGCTCTCGCGGCCAGATTAGTAGACGCACTCCAGGATCAGGTTCCCCAGACCACCACGACGCCGGCGGGCTTTATTCAAAATGAGGTCATCCTCTTCTGGCCACTACTGGTAGAGCGTCTCGGCCTACAGGCTCAATTCCCACTGAAGTTGCGACCAGAGAACGAACAACTCCTGGCCCGTCAGCTGTGGCAGCCCGCCTTACAGGACGGGACCCTCCTGATTGAGGGTTGGCGGGAGTCGCAAACCGTCCGCCGTATTTTGGATTTTCTGCAACTGGCCGCCTCGGCCGCGATTCCCCTGGAAGGAATTGCCGATCGACTACAGCAGGGTATGGTGCCGTTGACAGCCCCGCCTGACACCTGGATGGCGATTGGACAATCGCTCACAGACTGGCGAGACTGGTGTCTGGAGCGAGGACTGCTGACCTATGGGCTCATGACGGCGCTGTACTGGCGATACCTACTGCCGGAACCGCAGTACCAGGAGCAGCTCCTCTGCCGATTTGCCGGTGTGCTCGCCGACGATGTGGATGAGTACCCGGCCATTGCGGCCCAAATATTTCAGGTTTTTGTGACGGCCCAACGCGACATCAGTTGCACCTACAACCCTATGGGCAAAGTGAGATTGGGCCTGGGTGCCGATCCGGACGCACTGGTCCAGCTCGCTGAGGACTGCCAGCGAGTGACGCTACCCGATCCAGATGCTGACACCCTGGGATACGACTGGGCCGACCCCGTGGTGGATTGGGTCAATGACCCCTTGTCCGTTCCCGAATTGCCGCCATCGATACAGCTACTCCAAGCAACGACGCGGGGCAAACTGCTGCGGGTGGTTGCCGAGCAAATTGCTGAGGCCGTCCATACGCGACAGGTCAATACCGATGAAGTAGCCGTCATTGGCCCCGGCTTGGATGCGATCGCACGCTATACCCTCATCGAAATTTTAGAAAATAAAGGTATTGCCGTTGCCTCGCTCAAGGACCAACGGCCCCTGATCAGTTCGCCCTTAGTCCGTGCGCTACTGTCACTATTAGCCTTGGTCTATCCTGGCCTGGGTCGTCTGGTAGATCGAGATGCCGTCGCAGAAATGCTGGTGGTCCTGAGCCAATCACCGGAGTTCGATGCAGGCGAACCCTGGTTCGAACGCACCCGCATCGACCCTGTCCGGGCTGAGCTCATTGCCGACCACTGCTTTGTACCGGATATTGACAACCCTCACCTACTGCCGGTGGAGAATTTTCCCCGCTGGGACCGACTGGGCTATACCGCCACCAACGCGTACCAACAGCTCCTAGCCTGGATTGACCAACAGAAGCAACAGCGCCAAAGACTGGTGACCAGCGCCGTCATCGTCCTAGACCGCGCCATCCAACGGTTCCTCTGGCGCGGCAACTATCTCCCCTACGACCAGTTAGCCATTTTGCGTGAGCTGACGGAAACGGCCCAATACTTCTGGGAGGTCGAAGGGCGGCTGAAGCTTTATGGGGGATTCCCCGGCGACCCTGTCATGGGACCTAGTTCAGGCCGTCATAGCCAAGATGTTCACAGATTTATCCAACTGCTGCAACGGGGCACAGTTTCAGCGAACCCCTACCCGGTTAAGCCCCTAGATCCAGCCCGTACCGGCATCACGTTGGCCACGGTCTTTCAGTATCGGGCTCAGCGCCTAACCCACCGCTGGCAGTTCTGGCTCGACGCCAGTTCCCCCCGTTGGCTCACGGGACGAGATGAACTATTTGGTGCGCCCATTTTTCTGCACCATTGGCCCGGTCGACCCGTCACCGCCTCGGACACAGAAATCATGCATGAAGCCCGATTGGAAAGAATCCTCCGGGACCTATTGGGCCGCACCACTGAACGCGTGTTCCTGTGCCACAGCGATTTGGCCCTGAATGGTCAGGAACAGCTGGGACCGCTGCTCCCCCTGATCGGCGCAGCAACACCCATAGAACAGCCCATGCCTTCAGAGCCAGCCGGTTAGCACAGCATCCGGCCGACGGCCCAAACATCTACTGCTGCAACAACCGCTGATCGGGCATAAAAGCCATCGGATTGACTGTGCCCTGTGTCGGCTGGTGAATTTCAAAATGTAGGTGGGGGCCCGTGCTGTAGCCAGTACTCCCCATCTCGGCAATCAGCTCGCCCTGTTGAACGCGCTGGCCCACCTCAACATGCAAACGGCTGTTGTGCGCATAGCGGGTCAGACTGCCATCAGCATGTCGGATATCAACCAAATTCCCATATCCCCCGTTGTTCCAGCCAGCCTGCTCCACGACCCCCGGCGCAGAGGCCACAATGGGGGTGCCTGTGGGCGCAGCGATATCGACGCCGCGATGCATCCGGCCCCAGCGCCAGCCATAGCCCGATGAGACGACCCCCCGCGTCGGCCAAATGAACCCATCCACCTCGCCGGTGGGTTGGGGAAGGTAGTTCTCTCGCCCCGGCAGAACGGGTTCATTCGTATCGACCGTACGTCCCGGTGAAAGCACCGGCACCCGCGGCGTAACGGTTCGCCTTGAGGCAACCGAAACCTGCACTGCGGCTGGGGCACTAACCCCACTCCCCGTGGCAGACGACGCGACTCTTTCGTCATCCGCAGGGGTATCAGTCACAACATCGGTTGGCCCCTCTGGCAGAGGTTCAACTTCGGTCTCAACCACGGTTATAGGTGCCCGCAGCGCTGCGAGTAGGCGACTGGCATAAAGATCTGGGGTCTCATCCTCTGATCTAGGATCCGCCTGAACGGGTTCAGTGGTAGTGGTGGACAACGCGACAGGAGACGAGTCTGACGCCATGGGCGACGACACCGACTGTTCCGGCCCATCCGCCAACCCATCCACCAACTCGGAGGCTTCTGCCACTGGCTGGGGGGCGGGTCGCAACTGCTCTAGCAAGCGCACTCGATCCACCGGGCGTTCAACCGTGGACTGCAAATAACTCAGTCGTGTAGCATCAGCCCCCGAGCGCTCGGCATCCGCATCCGCCGCTGGCGTTGACAAAGCCGCAAAGTCTGCCTTTAGCACCAACCCCTGGGCTGTCTCGCTTGGCACTCCATCTGGAATCACCAAATCATCTCCAGCAATCAGCAGGGTTGTTTCTGTAATACTGTTTGCCGCGGTTAGGTCTTCGACCGGCACCTGCAGCGCTGACGAGATCGACTGGAGCGTATCACCCGGCTGCAGCCGATACCGCAGCGAAGACAGCCCGGAGGAGTCGGTTTCAGGATCAATGACATCCACCACACCCGCGCTGATATCTACCATGCCCGCGGGAATCTGTTCCTCACGCGTGGGTTTGATGGGAACAGACACTGTCGTGGAAGCCACAGCTAAACGACTCCCGCCCATCTGTGGGGCCCCTGCTGATGCAGTTTCGCGATCAAGAAAGTCACGGCTGACACCCTGTTCCATGCCCTCGAACGGCACACCTGACAAACTATCAACAGGACGTGTTGCACGAGAAGGGTTGGCAGGGGCTTCGGAAGACGCCGTTCCAGTCGTCGTAGAGGGAGACATCTGTCCCGGAGTGATCTGTGGTTCGAGAAGTGGCGTTGCAGACGCAGCCGGAGAAGACGGCGCTGGCTTAGGCTCCACCTTGGCTTGGGTTGCCTGAGGGCGGGCGAAGGCGGGAACGGGAGCGCCAACTGCGGGAGAAGAACCGAATGGACGGCTATCTGGCCCAGGGTCAGCCACGGATGGGGTGTGATCGAAAGCCGGGGCCGCAGGCTCTGGCGCAATCGTGACTGGCACAGACACTGCACGCGTCGGCACAACAGCGGATTCCCCTGACGCTTTTGGGGTTTCCTTGGCGTCAGAATCGGATGATTCTGGCTTGACTGACACAGAATTTGCCGCTGCCATTGCTTGAAAAGCAGTGAGCGTCGTCACCCCCAATAGCGCCATTCTCAATGCTTGTTTTCGCATGCTAACCTCTCGGCATCCCTCAAAAAATATCTGTTCGACGGTATCTGTCAGCTCAGATTTTTAACCACAAAAGATAAAAAATAACGGTAAAGATAAAAAATAACGGTGAAAGCATCCAAGATCGTCCGACCCAGGAACTTTTTCAAATCTCTAGCTCAAGACAGCTATCTCTGAGGAGTTAGCCTAAAAGCCTTTATCAGCAGTGCTAGAGATCGAATATATGGGTGCTTTCCTAAGCAAAGAAAGCCGTAAATTCATCGATAAAAATATATGCGCATCTGCTTTCAAAGATGCGTGAAATATCGTTATGTTCCCTGAAATAGAAACTCAATAGAAACAGTTTTATATTCAGTCAAGATTTGACGAGAATATCTAACACTTTACCTAAAGCCATGCTGGAATTGACCTATCCAGTAGCGCCAACAACTCGCCTGTGATTACAAACAACTCCAAACAGCGCCGAGAGACACCATTGGAGAAACCTGTATCAGACAAAACAATAGGAA
>JBCBOC010000562.1:0-3440 GCA_039821475.1 Cyanobacteria bacterium J06632_22
TAGCGCTGGCCACTTTGCTTCTAAGAAAATGGCCCAATAGGCGTATTTTTTCCAGGGTTAACCCCGCGCACCGTGTTGGGCCAAGCGCTTAGGACATTTCTGGCACTCAAGTGCCGAGTGCTGGAGCCAAGTGGCACGCCGTTGCGCACAAAGCTTTGTGGCAACGGCTTATATAGCCGTCGCCATAGCAGGCCATTGTTTGTAGTTTGTACAAGACGGCGTCCTAGCAAACTTTGCTAGGACGCCGAGTATAGCTTCTCCCCTAAGCTCAGAGCACTCCGTGAGGCTCGACCTTCTCTCGGGTTGCTATCCCAAAGTTATCCGTGAGACGGTTTTACCTTCGGTAGCTTGACGCCCGTGGCGAGCCTGAGCTTTTGTAACGTATTGATGATCATCCAAGTCACGTCAATCTCCCACCATTGCAAACCGTGGCGGGCAGAATACTGAAAAGCGTGGTGGTTGTTGTGCCAACCTTCTCCGTAGGTGACCAGGGCGACCCACCAGCAGTTTGTGGAGTCATCGCCAGCATCGTAAGTGCGGTAACCAAATTTATGGGTTGCACTATTGACAAACCAAGTGCAGTGATAGACAGCCACCAGCCTGACAAAAATCCCCCACACGACAAAGGGCCAGCCGCCGAGCCAATACAGCAGGGCTGCTAAAGCAATCTGCAGGGGAAAGAAAAAATACTCAAAGAATAGATACACCGGATCATTGGCAATATCCTGGGTCAGGCGAGGCACATCTTCCTCGGCGGGGACTTCATGGAAAATCCAACCCATGTGGCTCCACCAAAAGCCGCGCCGTGAGTTGTGGTGGTCGCTCGGCTGATCGGAGTGGGTGTGATGGTGGCGGTGCAGGCCAATCCACTCAATGGGGCCATGCTGACAGGCTAGACTGCCACAAAACACAAAGAAGTACTCCAACCACTTTGGCGTTTTGAAGCTGCGGTGGGCAATCAGGCGGTGCCAGCCGAGGGTGATGCCTAAACAGCCCGTAAACCAGTGCAGAAAAAGTGCGATCGCAACAGCTGTCCAGCTAAAGTTACTGGGCAGAAAGGCAAATAGCACACCAATGTGTACCAGCACCATAAAGATGGCCGTTGGCCAATTGATTGGAGGATTGATAGTTTTTGCAACAGTCATGTAAGAATCTCAGCATGGACACAGACAGCCACCAACTCCCCCAACTAGGCGTACCAATGAGGGTGCCGAGCGGCGCGATCGCAGTGGCAAGACAAGCCTTTTATCCTTAGCTCACCGCGTCACGAATGTTTCCAACGTCAAACCAGCCTGCACCAAAACTGGCCACTTCAAAACCGGCAACGCAAGAACAAGCACTGTTCACAATTTTTTACGCAATCGACGCTCAGGTCAAGGAAAATCTTGGTCGAGTGCTCACGGCTTTCCGTCGTCATCGCGTGGGCACACAGCACTTTGCCAGTGTTTCGGGCTATGGCCATGACGATTTAGGGCGCGAGACCCTAGATCGCGTGTTTGCCGACGTTGTCCAAGCCGAGGCTGCCGCCGTCCGAATTCAACTGATGTCGGGCACCCATGCGATTGCCTGCGCACTCTACGGTGTATTGCGCCCTGGCGATGAACTTTTGGCCGTAGCCGGGGCACCCTACGACACCTTAGAGGAAGTCATTGGACTGCGGGGGCACGATCAAGGATCGCTCAAAGAGTTTGGGATTACCTATCGGGAACTGCCGCTGACCGAGCAACATATGCTGGACTGGTCCGCCTTGGCGACAGCTATTCGTCCCGAGACGCGGATGGTGTTAATCCAACGTTCCTGCGGCTACAGTTGGCGACGCAGCCTTTCCATTGCCGACATTGAACGCGTCGTCACCCTGGTCAAACGTCAAAATCCGAACACAGTCTGCTTTGTCGATAACTGTTACGGAGAGTTTGTTGAAACCCGTGAACCTACTGCGGTAGGGGCAGATCTGATGGCTGGATCGCTGATCAAAAACCCGGGCGGCACCATTGCCCCCACAGGAGGGTATCTCGCAGGGCGTGCAGAACTGGTCGAGGCTGCCCTGTGTCGACTGAGCGCACCGGGCATTGGCGGTGCCGGTGGTGCAACCCTCGATCAGAGCCGACTGCTTTTCCAGGGGCTATTTCTGGCCCCCCAGATGGTGGGTGAAGCGCTCAAGTCTAACGTGCTGATTGCCCACACCTTTGACCAACTGGGCTATCCAGTCAGCCCGGCGGCGTCGGACTCCCAACGGGATGTGATTCAGGCGATTCAGCTGGGCTCGGCGGAAAAGCTGATCGCGTTTTGCCGGGCTGTGCAGCAGTGGTCGCCGGTCGAAGCCTATGTAGAGCCTGTGCCAGCCGCCCAGCCAGGTTACGACAGTGAGCTGGTCATGGCTGGCGGGACGTTTATTGACGGCAGCACATCTGAGCTGTCCGCCGATGGCCCCTTACGGGAGCCTTACGTTGTTTACTGTCAAGGCGGCACCCACTGGAGTCATGCAGCCTTAGCCATGGAAGCGGCCGCAGCGGCAGTCGCGGCAGTGTCATAACCTTATGAGGGCTGCGGGTCAGACACAGCGGAGAAGAGGGCGGCAGCTATTTCAGGACGGTAGGCAAACACGGTTTGCCCATTGACCCGGATGAGCGAAACGCTGTGTTCGGTAACCTCTAGAACCCGGTACACACGCCCTGCCGTGGATGCAACGATAGCTCCAGCATGTAGCGAAGCGTTGTGATTCATCTTCGTGTTGCCCGTCATAGTATTGCGAGTCATAGTATTGCGAGTCATAGTATTGCGAGTCATATTGAGGCTTACGAATTAACACAGCACGACCTGAATCGACTGGCACCTAAGGCATTTGCCGCGTTATAGAGAACGTACTCGACGCTAACTTTGGGATATGGAAATCCCGCAATGCTATCGCCAGCTTGAGCCAACCCTATGACGGTAATGTCAGTGGCAGTACGGAAAAGGTGATTTAAGACAATGACGATAGTAACGAACAGATGGGGATTAGAACAATATGATGTCGGTTTTTCTACACATCAGTACGGAATTGTTTAGCTACGGCTATGGTTGATGGCCCTTTTCCAGCTACATTTGATACAGCTTTATTCTTATTTTCCTGTAGCTTCGAACGCTCCAATTTCCGAGCGCTGGCCTCAGTAAAATTAACGAGTTTGCGGAAACGAGTTCGTGGAATGAATGAGTCGACTTGAGGCTTTGACTGCTGACCGTAGGCTAGCTAAAGCTGGATCGCTCATGCTGCGTCGTTAATCGCCGCTCTATCTAGAGCTCTCGCCACCTTGCTTCGGACACTCCTGGCCCTCAAGTGCCTTGTATTGGAGCCCAGTGGCCCGCCGTCGTGCACAAACCCCCAAAAAGGGCCTTTGTGGTGACGGCTATAACCCGCCCCATCTCAAACGTATCGTTGTGTTAACCATTGCCATTCCTAA
>JBCBOC010000460.1:0-4098 GCA_039821475.1 Cyanobacteria bacterium J06632_22
AATCGACAAGGCCTGTTGATAAAAAGATTCAGCGTTATCTAAATCTTCTATCGCCTCATATAACCTTGCCAGTTTGATCAGACTATAGGCCGTATATGGATGGTGCTGACCATAAATTGTTAAGTCAATAGCTAGCGCTTCCTCTGCCAAGGGAATAGCTTCTCCATAGCGCCCTGCGTTGTACAGTCTAGATATTTCCTGATAAAGATACTCGACTCGCTCAAGAGAATCTACTTCACTATCCTGCTTAGAATGGGATACCTGTTGAGGAATCGTGATTCTTGCTGCAGTAGGAGGTATTTTTACAACACTGCCGCAAATTACGACTAATACCATTCCAAGTCTCAAATTGAAATTCGGATTCATTTTGTTGTCAAGAAAATAAAGAAGGCGTACCGAAGCGGCTTTACCACTAAGCTTCCGATGAACCTTGATGACTCAATGAGCAAGGTTCATCGGAAAGCAATGTTATGTGTACCACCTAAACATCTAGACTTGAGTCTTCTGCCTATCGATGATTTTACTTTGGACTATTCGGCCACTTCGATAACTGTGGAGAAAGCTGCGATCGCACCCCCATCCACAACCGCTCGGTCCTCTGCATAATCCACGTTAAAGTCAGTTCCCCTTGACAGGCTATTCACGTCACCGAGCAGGTCGCCCAATACACTCAGGCTCTCATCCCCATCTAGCGGTAAGTAACCCCGCGACTGGCCTCGGCTAGTGGCGATCTCTTGCAGACCCCGCAGGGCGTTGCGCAAAGATCCGGTACTCATTAGCGTCAGCACCTCTAGGTATCCTGACCCGCTAATGCTAAACCGGGCCCGGTCCTCGGCTCGGGGAATCACCAATTCGCCTTCCGGCTCTACCAATGCCGCATCGTCCGGCTCATCCCAGCGGGCAGGGTAAAACACCGTCATGTTGCCTTCAGAATCAATGGCAATACAGCTCAGGTACATGGCCTGGGTCGGGTGGTTGTTGACCATGCGAATTTTGATCTCTTCACCCGCGCTGAAGGGCTCGATGGAGCTGGTGACACTGCGGCCCACCGCTTCTCCCCCCAGAGCGATAGGCACGGTTGGGCCCGTGCCGCTGGCGGCAAAGATTTCGCCTGAAACCGGCAGCTCTGTAGTTGTGGTCGCAATGGAAGAGAGCACCTTGTTAGCCAGCAGCAGTTTGAGCTTGGGCTTGAGGCGACTGACAGCCTGGGCTGCTGTTTCATCTACTCGCCCATAGGTACCCGGCACCGGCTCCAGCGAGGGGAAGAAGAGGGAGATGGTCCCAATGGGAGGAACTTCCTCCACATCGTAGTCTTTGACCGTTTCCTGAATATAGGTTTCGGTGACCCGCCCAATCAGATAGTCAAAGGTAGTTTCATCGTTGGTCGGCGCAGCAGTGATGCGGCTTTGGCCCGTCTGCTCCACGACAAAGGCCGTATTGAGTTCAGCCTCGGCAGAAGCCATACCCTCACCTAGGGAGGGCTCAACACCAATGACGAGTTGGGGGTTAGGCGACAGGCCAATAATGCGCTCTCGCAGCAGCATGCCGGGCTTAATCTCTGCGGTTTGGCCTTCGGGAGGTTTGCCAAAGGCCACTAGCCCCTCGCGCGACGTCTGCACCACCTCACCAATAGGGTTACGGCTTTCGTCGAGGACGGTAAATACTGCGTCATTTTCGGACGCGTCCAGGGATTGCGAGGAGACACCGCCTAGCCAGAATCCAATCTGTTGGCCGATAACACTGGTCACAACAGCCTCGGCCGGGCCGGTGACTGGTGCCGTGAAGTAAATGGGCTGATTTTCGCTGTTGCTGCCCGGTGCAAACTGAAATGCAGGCACCTGACCATGATTTTTGTTGTTCGCGGCAGCGCGGGTGCTACGACGCAGGTTAACGGCAATGGTCTCGGCAGAGGTACCGCCGGTCATTTGCCAGAGATAGCGCGTCAGCAGGTAGGTAAAGGCCCCAGCATGGAAGTCGCCGAAGGGGGCATCGAGGGCGAGCTGGCTAAACTGAGCCGAGCCAACGCCCACACCTCGGGCAATGCCAGCTCTTCGCAATTCTTGCAGCTCTGCTTCGGTGAGGCCCAGGGTTTCTAGCAAGGCCTGCTGGTAGTCCAGGGCGGCTTGGGAGGCGACGAGGGTTGCACCGCTGCGAGAAGCACGGCTGTCGGCGGAGCGCACCCGAGAGTTGCCCCGTAGACCACCACCAGAGTGACAACTATCCAAAATGGCCGTGACGTTATCTGTTTCGAGGGCACGCATCAACATAAAGAGCGTTTTGCTGTTGATGTCATTTACCACAACCTTCCCAGCGGCGGCCCTTGTCTGAGGCGGGAGCGGATCGTTGGGAACCAGCGTGCCGCTGATGGGTAGCCCATCGGAAGCTTCGTACACCGAACTCAAGTCTTCGATTTGTGCGCCGTGGCCAGAGTAGTGAAACACCACGACGTCCCCGTCCTTGGCCTGGTCAATCAGGTGGGTTTGGAAGGCCGCTAAAATATTGTCGCGAGTGGGCTTTAGGTCGGCGGTGTCGCTAACTTCGAGAATGTCCTCTGGGGCAAAGCCAAAGCGATGGATCAGCAGCTCGCGCTGGAGCATGACATCGGTAAGGCAGCCCTGCAAATCGCCACCGGGGAAGTCATAGTTATTGATGCCCACCAGCAGGGCCAGCTTGCGCGGCGTGCTCTGTGCCAGCACCCGACCATAGCGCTCTGCCTGGGTGAGAAAATCAAGCTGGCTTAGGCCCATGGCAGCCAGGGTAGAGCCAGCAAACTGCAAAAAGTGACGACGCTTCATTGGGGGCATGGGGGCGATCTCCTGCAAAAGTCGTTGGGACTACTATCTCGTTATTTCTGGGTGGTTGGCAGCTATTCAATAATAACTTCAGGAACTTCCAGAGGGGGCGGTGTACCGGTCCGGAGGCGGGCCAAAGCAGGATACACAGGCTTAAAGAAATCCCTTAAAGAAATCCTATGAACAGGCTTAGTTTTCGTCTATGGGCGTCCAGTCACCCGAGAAGATAAACGAGGCCCAATAAAAAGGATGCTGATAGGTGCCGGTGTTGAGCAGTTCTAGCTGGGCATTGTGTAGAGCTTCGCTACGGCCCTGGCCCTTTTCCATCAGGTTTTCGTAGTAAAGCTGCATCAGCTCGCTGGTGCCATAATCGTCCACCTGCCACAGGCTCATCAGCTGACTCTCGGCCCCAGCGGTAACAAAAGCGCGACGCAAACCGTAGACCCCCTCTCCCGTGCTAACGCTGCCGACACCCGTTTCACAGGCGCTGAGCACCACAAGCTGAGTACCGTAGAGATTTAGCCCAGAGGCTTCGAGGGCGGTGAGAACCCCATCTTCACTGCCGCTACTGCGGGGGTTGAAGCCTGCCAGGGCCAGGCCTGAACGGAGGAGGGGATTTTCCAGATTGCTCGGGGTGACTTGAGCAGGCCGATCGATGAATGTCGTATCCCAGCTTGCACTCCGATTGTTGGGGTTAGGCGGCACGAAGAATTCAACATCTTCTAAAAAGAAACCGTGGGTGGCAATGTGGAGGATGCTGGGGGCCTGGAGCTGTTTGAGGACGTTTTCAGTCGCCTGAGTTTGAGTAAGGACAGTGGCGTTGGGCAGGAGAGGGGCAATGGCCTCAGCTTCTTCGGCCGTGCCGGGGAGGGGGGTAAAGGTGAGCTGGGTGCTATCGACAGAGCGCTGGTTGGTGGCAGCCCTGAGTCCCGCCCCTCCGCCCTGCGAGCGGGGAGCACTGGCAATTTCGACAGGGGCTGTACTGCCGGGCGTTTGGTAGTCGGGGTCAGCAAGGATCACCGGCCCCTGCTGACTCTCTCGGTCGAGCTGCATGCGAAGCAGATCGCGACCGGAGGTGAGGTAGGTGAGCTGAAAGGACTCGATGAGGTACTGGTCTTGTTCATCGATAAGGGCCGCGAAGGGGATGAGGTTGAGTTGGCTGTCAGGAGACAACAGGAGATGGTCTACATCCTGGAGGTGAGGACGGAGGGGGGCCATAAGCTTGTCATCAAGCTGACGCGCCAGAGGGGTAACGCGAGCGGAACGAGTGGCGAGGGCTTGGCGGAAGTCCGCAACCAGTTGGTCG
>JBCBOC010000465.1:0-4049 GCA_039821475.1 Cyanobacteria bacterium J06632_22
CAGTTGTCCAGTGACAACTGTATCTGCCTTTCTCGGTTCCACTTGGCAACAAATTCCTGTTTACCAGCGAGACGACATGAGCGGCGGCACCACCTTGACAGGTCCTGCCCTGATTTTAGAATCAACCGGCACCAACGTCGTGGAGCCGGGCTGGGCGGCGACGTTGACAGAAACTGGCGGGCTAGTGCTCAAACAGACTCAAGTTGCTCAGCCCCCTCAGCTTGCCTTAGGGGCAACGTCTCCGGACCCTGTACAGCTCGAAATTTTTAATAACCTGTTCGGAGCCATTGCTGAAGAGATGGGGGTGACCCTGCAAAATACGAGCTATTCGGTCAATATCAAAGAGCGACTAGATTTTTCCTGTGCGCTGTTCGACGCTCAGGGCGAGCTGGTCGCCAATGCGCCCCATATTCCAGTTCACCTAGGCTCCATGGGTGAGAGCGTCAAAAGTCTGATTGAGGCGAAGGGGACAACACTGCACCCTGGCGATGTCTACGCGATTAACAACCCCTACAACGGCGGCACCCACCTCCCAGACATTACGGTGATTACGCCGGTTTGGTTAGCGTTAACGTCTCAACCTGAATCCCAGCCTAAATCTCAACCCGCCTTCTATGTGGCATCGCGAGGACACCATGCCGATGTCGGTGGCATTTCGCCAGGATCCATGCCGGCCAACAGTACCCATATCTCAGAAGAAGGTATTCTGTTTGATCACTTTTTACTAGTGAGCGCAGGAGAGTTTCAAGGAGAACGGGTGCGATCTCACCTCTGCCAATCGCCCTACCCGGCACGCAACCCCGATCAAAACCTAGCGGATCTACAGGCCCAGGTCGCGGCTAACAATAAGGGTGTTCAAGAGTTGCAGAAGCTGGTAAATCGCTACGGACTCGGCATCGTTCACGCCTACATGCAACACGTGCAGGATAATGCTGAAGCCTGTGTACGCCAGGCCATTATGCAACTGGCCCTAGGGAAGGTGACCACTCGGACATTCACCTACCCGATGGACAACGGTAGCCAAATTCAGGTGAGTATCACCCTCAACGACAAAGAGGGCAGCGCCTCGGTCGACTTTGCAGGTACCGCTTCTCAGCAAGGGAACAACTTTAACGCCCCCCTAGCCGTTTGCAAAGCAGCGGTACTCTACGTTTTTCGGACCCTGATTGACGATGACATTCCCCTCAATGCGGGCTGCTTGAAGCCCATCGACTTGGCGGTGCCGCTGGGCTCGTTGCTCAACCCCGTGAGTCCGGCAGCGGTGGTGGCGGGGAATGTAGAAACCTCCCAAGCCGTGACCAATGCGCTGTACGGGGCCTTAGGCATCATGGCTGCTAGCCAGGGCACCATGAACAATTTTACCTTTGGGAATCAGCAGCATCAGTACTACGAGACCATTTGCGGTGGCTCCGGCGCAGGGCCAGATTTTGCGGGTACCGACGCCGTGCAAACCCACATGACCAACTCTCGACTCACCGATCCAGAAGTATTGGAATGGAGATTCCCGGTGGTGTTAGAACGGTTTGAAATCCGTCATGGCAGTGGTGGGGTTGGCGCCTATCACGGTGGTAATGGCGTGATTCGCCAGCTACGATTCTGTGAGCCTATGACGGTCACACTGTTGTCGGGTCATCGCCAAATTTCGCCCTTTGGCCTCAGGGGTGGTGGCGTAGGCCAGGTGGGGGAAAATTACCTCCATCAAGCATCGGGAGAACAACAGCCCCTAGGGGGGACGGCCCACGTTCAAGTCGAAACCGGTGATCGCCTTATCATCAAAACGCCCGGCGGCGGCGGCTACGGCCCGATGGAAAACTAACCGACTTACAACTGCTTACACCAGTCCAAAATCAACGGATTTACCACCTCGGGGCGCTCGTCGTGGGGACAGTGGCCGGTGTTGGGAATCGCCTGAAACGAAACGGTGCTGTCCGGGGCGTCTGCAAGTTCTTGGTAGAGGGTCGCGCTGGAAATGGGCGTCCAGGGGTCAGTTTCTCCCCATAGAATCAGCAACGGTTGGCGAATTTTGGGTAGCAGTTCGCTCGGGCGCGGTCCAGGGGGGCCGCTGAGAACCGACGCAAACACCTTTTGGGCGCCTTCATCGCAGGAGGGACGATAGAGTAGTTCCACCAGTTCAGGGGTAATGGCTTGGCGGTTACCGTAAACCTGTTTTAGGGCACCGCGAATGCGGAAGCGGCTGCGTACCTGGTTAAACACCAACGGTCCCGTCAGGGGAGAGCTGACCAGCTTAGTAAACACCCCCATGGCCGCGCCGAGGGGCCGGGGCAGGTCTTCGGGACGATGGTTGAGGCTGCCGGCGCAATTCAGTACTACGCCAGCCTTGGCCGTTTGCGGATATTGGGCCAGGGTCATCAGCGTCATCAAGCCGCCAATGGAGTTACCGACAAATATTGTCGGTTCCTGGATGTGGGCTTTCCAAAAGTCATGGATAATGGCTGTCCACAGTTCCAGGCTGTAATCGAGGGCAGGCTTTTCGGAATCGCCAAATCCTAGCAGGTCGAGGGCGTAAACCCGATAGCCCGCAGCTGCAAGGACTGGAATATTTTTGCGCCAGTGCCCGGCGGAGGCCCCAAATCCGTGAATGAGCAACATGGGCTGGCCGAAGCCTTCGGCGGCATAGCTCATGTCGTATCCCCGCCAGTTCCAGTTGAACTTTTTAAGCGGGTGCTGGGCCGACGATGACGAGGCAAAAGCGCTGAACATTACAAAATGAATCGGATGCTTAATCTTTGTTTATGATATGGCATCTATCGCATCGCTAGGGACACTCTGACGGTTGAAACGGCTGAAACTGACGGTGAGATCGCATTATGGTGTCGTCGCATCGCTACCTTCCCTTCGACTTATAAAACCTTGCAACTATTCCCGCAGTCCTAACTGCTGCAGGAATTTTTCGAGCCAGTAGGTTTCTTCACGACGGAGCGGCGGCAGGGGCGCTTTCCGATAGTCAATTACCAGGTCGTAGCCAGAGCGATCGCAGGCTTTGTCTAGGGCTTCTTTTAGGTCGACGATTAAGCCTTCTTGCGATCTCATTAGCGGCAGTGAAAATAGCGGAATCGGATCTGTCACTAGCCAGGCGTAGAGTTCAGCCTTAGGCCGCAATTCACTGCGGCTAACCAAAATCCGATAATCGCTGTCGCCATCGGGGCCATACACCGACAGCGGCTCCCAACCGCGCAACAGGTCAATTTCGACAAAGTGGGCCGGGCTGCCCAAAATAGATTCTCGGTGTTGTTCGTATAGCTCACGCCCGCGTCCAGCCCGCTTTTTCTTGGGCGTGAGCACTTCAATTACGGTGACTACTTCGCCCGCGTCCGGGTCGCAGATTTCGATGTAGTCCTCGCGCACCTCTTGGGGTACCGGCACATACACGGGAATGGGCTGGGAACGAATCGCCACCGCCGAGCCATTGCTAACGACGGCATCACGTTCAGTAAAGGTGCTTTGGACCGACTCCGCCTGCCCAACGACTAACTCATCTTCAGCACTGACCCGGTAGATGCGTTTACGAATGGCAACATCGTACTGGGTCGGCATCTGTCGCTCTAACAGGTCGGCCATTGCCTGAACAAAGCGCTGATGGACTTCTGGCCAAAGATCTGGATGCTCCAGATAGGGATTCATTCCAGGAAAAAGTACGGACATCGTTAGTATGGCATGACGGCTGCTCCTAGCCTTTCAAGGGTAGCCGTTGGATTCCGGTCAGTTTTTAGGGAATGTTGCAGTGGTGTAAGGTGACCTTGAACGCTTTGCTGATGGGGATGCAGCTGTGGACGGAGATTTTTGGATCTGGACGATTGTCATTGGAGGGATATTTGCCATTGGGGCCGGTGCGATCGCAATCACCACCCTCAATCCCTTAGGCAATCAGGTGCCGTTTAGCAAGCCCGTCACCGACCTGTCAATTCCTATCGAAACCGCTGCCCAGAAGGCTTTCCAGTCAGGAGTCGAAACCTTTGAAAAGCGCAACTACGCCGATGCCATCGACGCCTTTAACCAGGTGATGGCGCAGGAGCCCAATTGTGCCGAAG
>JBCBOC010000360.1:0-4872 GCA_039821475.1 Cyanobacteria bacterium J06632_22
CGACGTTCATACTTCAGCGAGGTGTCGTAGTTTAGCTAGCATAATTTAGCCAAACGGACGACAAGCCAAAGGAAGATAGGTTGAACAATCAACAAGCCCCTCTATCAGGACCTCTCAACCGTACGTTGCACCAGCTCTGCTCCTGCCAGCTTTAAGCCAACATTAAGTTTGGGGTGCTAATTTGGGGTCTGCTCCTTAGACAGATGTTCTGAGCTCGCTTTGCCTATGGGCTTAGCGCTTAGCTCACAGCTACAGCAAAACCTACTCGAACAAGGCTGCGACACCATTCAGTGTTGTGCCAAGCAAGATAATTTTGCTGGATGCCTGAACGCAAATAGTGGAAACGGTAACTCCAATGAGCCTAGCTATACTAACGCATTTGACCGCTCTCTGACGCAACCTCGTCAAAGAACGGCCAAAAAAAATATACGCTAATACACTGTCGATTAAGAGAATATTCAGGAACTCACCACATTTGACCTCAGGGGTCAAGGTTGGGTTAAGCCGCCGAAACCCTGGTTTTGAAGCCTTTTCCAGCGGAAAACGCAGGCACCGTTGTTGCTGGAATTTTGATAGCTTTACCGGTCTGGGGATTACGCCCCTGACGGGCCTGGCGCTCCCGCGGTTCAAAACTGCCAAAGCCTACCAGGGTGACCTTTTCCCCGCTAGCGACAGAGCTCATAATAGACTCGATCACGGCATTGACGACAGCATCAGCATCTCGTTTAGAGACATCAGCTTTATCGGCAACAACATCGATCAGTTCACTCTTGTTCATAGGAAAACTCCAAATAAAACAGCAATGGCTACTGTCACATCGCCCCAGAAAAGCGTCCCCACCAGGCTCACAGCGGAATTATGGCAAGTCAGTTTTTATCTCGGACGGCATGTCAGATGCCATCTAAAACGTTAATCAGAAAAACGTTGAAACCGTTCTAGCACAAGCATTACACCAATACAACTATATACATTTGTGTATTGGATTTTAGGATCTTTTCTCCGTGTAGACGCGGAGAAAAGCGTTATAGCCGTTGTCATAGCGCCTCTTTTATGTTCCCTATTCAGAGTTGCTGGGGCTCCTGCCTTGCATCTGGCAAATATCTGCGACAGTCATCAGGGCTCTGTCAACACCCAGCCTGAGGATAAGTTAGGCCGACGAAAGCGAGATGGCGGAGTCGTATTAGTGCTGTGCCGCCCAGGGATGAGTCCTATAGAACACCAAATTTTAGAACACCAAATTTTGGCGACCAGAACTCCCCTCTACTTTGAAAAAAAGCAACAGGTTTGCATTTACCCTGACGATGTTCACGGATGGAACAGCGCAGCATTTCTTTTGATTTACCGTCTTTGGTATATCCATAGCGTTCCAACAGGGCCCCACAGATAGGGCAGGGATAGTCGGTGAGCTGCTGTGGGTCAGGCTTGCCCTGACAAGAACGTCGAGGGGCCTCGTAACGCTTGGCTTTGGCATTCCAAAACATGACGCTATCACAGCCCAGAGCGGAACATTTTAGGAAATGCTTGGCCTGTAGTTTTTTAGAGCGTGAGGGGATTTTGTTCATGGTTGCGCCACAGTCAGGGCAGGCAACAGCGCTGACCGATCGGGAGCGCGCAGTGGCCGTCTTTTGGGGTGCCCCATCAGCAGTCTGAGCGACACCTGCCGCGGGTTCTCCCACGGTAGCGGCTAATTTGTCCAGCAGGGTGGGGAGCTGCTGCCTCGCATGGTGCAGAGCTGGTCCAAAGTAGCTCCGGTGCCATTGGAGTAAGTAGGCCTGCCAGTCCTGTTGCCCTGCGGCGATCGCATCTAGGGCTGCCTCCATCTCGGCGGTAAAATCTGGTTGAATCAGGTCTGGCAGTAAGGTTTCTAAGGCCTGATCAAGACTGAGACCCAGAGCCGTAGGCTGAAGTTTTCCCTTAAGCAAGGACACATAGCAGCGCTCTCGCAGGGTCTTAATGGTGGGGGCGTAGGTGCTGGGACGACCGATGCCCTTTTGTTCCATCAACTTGACGAGCTTGGGCTCGGTGTAGCGCGGGGGTGGCTGGGTTTGCTTCTTGTCGGCCTGAGCTTGCTGTAGGGTGAGATCCTGCCCCTGGGTTAGGGCGGGTAGCGTCGTATCGGCGCTGATATTGTTCCAATAGCGGGTATATCCGGCCACGGTCAGCACCTGGCCCCGGGCCTCCCAGTAAGCTTCCCCAGACTGGGTCACCACACGGGTTTTGCTGAGTTGAGCGGCAGCACATTGGGAGGCCACAGCGCGGTTCCAGATTAATTCATATAAACGGACAGCGTCTGACGCTTCAGCCTGGAGTTGCTGGGCAAGGCGATTGACATCGGTGGGGCGAATCGCCTCGTGGGCAGCCTGTGCCCCCTTAACTTGCCGATGTCGCGTGCGACGCTTGGGTAGGTTGGCCGGATCATGCTGCTGCAAATACTGGCGAACCGCATCACAAAAAGGGACTGAAAGCGCCACGGAGTCAGTGCGCATGTAAGTGATATAGCCCTTTTCGTACAGGGTCTGGGCCACCTTCATGGTGCGATCGGGGCTGAGGCGCAGTTTGGATCCAGCAGCCTGTTGCAGGGTCGAGGTAACGAAGGGGGGCGGTGGAGACTGCTGGGTTTGCTTGCCCGCTGTGGTCAGGACATGGTGGGGATTTTGGGTTGCGATCGCAACTAGCCGATCCGCCTCAGATGGGGACGTTACTCGGTCCGATTCGGCACCTGCTCCCGTTTTATCGTCACCCTTTTTAGATGTTCGCTTGGGTTTGGGACTACTGCGATAGAACGCTTTAAAGCCTTCGCCATAGCTCACCCATACACTCCAGTAGTCCTGGGGCGTAAACGCCAAAATGTCTCGCTCCCGCTGGCACAGCAGGTGTAGCGTCGCACTCTGGACCCGCCCCATGGACTTAGCCCCGTTCTGCAACGGCCACACCACATGGCGACTCCCCTTATAGCCCACCAGCTTATCGAGACAATCGCGGGCGCGGCCCGCCGCCACCAAACTCGGATCAAGGGTACGCGGCTGGGCAATCGCAGCCTGCACCGCCTGGGGCGTAATTTCGCTATACACGACGCGACGAGGATTCTTCAGCCGCAGGGCCTGCTGCAAATGCCAACCAATCGTCTCTCCCTCGCGGTCCGGATCCGTTGCTAAATACACCGCATCGGCCCGTTTGACCGCCTGCCGCAGGTCGGCTAAAACCTTTTTGGCCTTGGCATTACGAGGCTGATACCGACAGAGAATCTCGCGCTCCGTCAGGTCAAATCCCAGGGCATCCTCACCATCGTTGGCTAACTCGCGTACATGCCCCACACTCGCCTTGACAATCCAACCCGGGCCTAAAATCTGGCCCAGCTTTTTAATTTTTCCAGGGCTTTCAATCAGCAACAAATTGGGCATTGTGGACTTGACCTATACTCAATGCGAATCACTCAAACTCAAATGACTCGCTGTTATTCAATCGCTTTTTACGATTGCTTTAGCCCATAATCTAGCCTAAAGCAGTACAATTGAACCACGTCAAACCCCTACTTACATCAAAAGCTCCTGATAAAAGCGTGCAAAAACGCGGCAAACCCCCTATTCTTACTCACTAAACCTGTTTATCCCATCACTCGGAGGTGGCCCCAGCGGCCGACTGTTATGCCAACTAAAACTGCCCAGCCCAAACCCCATCAAACCGCCACCATGCCCGAACTCTCCACTGACACGCCGGTCAACGCTGAGCCCGCAGTATCAGAAGTTCCTGCAACCCTAGAAGACGAAGACACCAGTCCAGCTATTGCCCCCCAGCAAATCGACGATGTCTTTAAAGAACTTAAAAATTTGTTGTCAACCGTTGAAAAGCTTCAAAAAGCGCGCCAGGACGTGGGTGACATCAAGCCGTCTTTAATTCGTCTGCTTGACGGTGAGCTGCTTGACGGCGAAGAGCTGGAGCCGCTGAAGTCGGGCGTAAGCTCCCTCTCCAAACTGGTCAAAATCTACGGTGACTATCAGTCTTCCCTCGAACGTGCCCAGCCCGCCCGAGACCTGCTGGATACTGTCCTGAAGTAGTCTGTCAGCGCAAAGGGCTAGAGATAAGCCTCTAACGCCATCGGTGTTACAGGCGCTGACGCGCAAAACGACGGTAAAGCAGGTAGGCTCCAGCAATCAGGCTGCCAGAAAATAGCGTCGTCAGCGTACCCACGGCATATAGCGCAGGCGATGTGACGTTTGTGGTCATGCCAAAAATCTCCAACGGCAGCGTATTGTACTGGCCTGAAACGAGAGAGGTTCGGGTAAATTCGTCGTAGGACAGCGTAAACGTCAACAGTCCTACCCCTACCAGACTTGGGGCCACCAGCGGCAATACAACCTCCCAGAAGGTTTTAGCATCGTTGGCACCCAGGTCTTTAGCGGCTTCTTCATAGGATGGGTTAAAACGATTAAAAATGCCCAACATAATGAGAAAGGCAATTGGGAGTGCCCAGGTTAGGTGCGCGCCCAATCCCGAAGTAAACCACTTGGTGGGCCAGCCCATGACTTGAAACATGACGCCCAGACCCAGAGAAATTAAGACGCTGGGGACGATAAGGCTGGCAATAGAGAGATAAAACAGTGCCGTAGAGCCTCGAAACCGCAGCCGAAACGCCATCGCTGTTAACACCGACATGCCCGCCACCAGCACCGTTACAATGCCACCCAGCACTAGCGACCGCTGGAAGGGTTCGATAAAGTTGCCCACACGCTGCTCTTGAAACACCTGCCCCAGCCAGTAAAATCCAAAGCTGCGCACGGGAAACGTCAGTGTGCCATCTGGCCCTTGCAGAGAGAGAATAAAAATTGTAATCATCGGGCCGTAGAGGAAGAGGACAAACAGTCCGAAGAATGC
>JBCBOC010000503.1:0-3744 GCA_039821475.1 Cyanobacteria bacterium J06632_22
GGGCTGAACCAATATCGATGAGGAGACCCTAGCCTATGGGCGGGTACCGAGGGTGGCGAGCGCTGCTGCCTGACCTAGATCAGCGCGTGTGGATTTTAGCAACAGGCCGTCTGCTGCTTCAGCTGGGTATTGGTTTCACCCTGTTTTACGCCCCGATTTTCTTTGTCAACCAGGTGGGGCTGTCGGCCACCGCCGTTGGGTTGGGGCTAGGCGCACAGTCCGTTACGGGCATCGGTGGCCGTTTGATGGGTGGGGCCATGGCCGATGCCCCGATGTGGGGCAGACGCAAGACGCTGCTGCTTGCTGCTGCGATTTCTGCGGTCGCCGATGTCTGCTTTATCGTGGCGACGAATTTTCCGAGCTTTGTGCTGGGCAATCTTTTGATGGGCTTGGGCATTGGCCTCTACTGGCCCGCCGCCGAGGCCACTGTTGCTGACCTCACCCCTGCCCCCCAGCGCAACGAAGCCTACGCCCTGGTGCGATTGGCCGATAGCCTGGGCGTGAGCCTAGGCGTCATGTTGGGCGGCATCTTGATTAGTGCGACGGGGGCGTATCGAGCCCTATTTGTGATTGATGGTCTAACCTTTCTTGTTTTTCTCGGCATCATTGCCGTGGCGATGCCAGAAACTCGACCGGCGGTGCCAGGCAGTAAACCCTTCTGGCAGGGCTGGGGGATTGCGTTACGGGACCGTCGTCTACAGATTTATTTTGTTGTCAATATTCTCTTTACCACCTACTTGGCACAGGTACAGAGCACGCTACCGGTATACCTCAATCGGTTTGCCCAGCTGCCCAATGGACAAAATTTTTCTGAAACGGTCTTGGGGGCCCTGTTTGCGGGACATGTCACCCTGACAGCGCTGCTCCAGCTCCCTGTGGCCAGACGTCTTAAGGCGCTGCCAGCAACACGGGCACTATCGCTATCCCTAGGCCTTTGGGCGGCGGGTTTTGTGGCCGTTTGGCTAACCGGACAAGGTACGGCACTGTTGTGGGCCATGGTGGCCTTGGGCGTCCTGGCTGGGGCAACGGTGGTGTACATGCCGGTGGCTTCGACGCTGGTGGCGGAACTGGCCCAGGACGACCTTCGGGGAGTATACCTATCGGTTAATTCCCTGGGCTGGGCCATGGGGTATCTGCTGGGGCCACCGGCGGGGGGCTGGGCGCTGGATCAGTCCACTGCGATGGCCCAGAGCTTTTGGCTGGGCCTAGGGGTGTTGACCCTGCCCGGTTTCTGGGGCTTGCGCCAATTATCCCGACAGATGCACCGTCCGTCTGAGCTTTAGGGTCAGCATCCCCGAGAAGTAAGGGGGCGATCGGGTGCTGTTTTGAGCTGCTGTTGGGCATAAACCCAAACAATCTCCACAGAAGTTCCCACAGACTTTCTGTGGGGACTTCTGTGGGGTGATGGTGATAAGACAAAGTTAAATCGATTAAATCTACGTTTCTCAAAACAATTTGATAATGTAAAGACCTTCACCACCAGCATTTGCACATTGCGGTGTAGTCTTCTCCGTGCATCTACTTATTTAAAATCCGACACATCTCCCTTACAGTAAAGCCAGACAGGTACAAACACGGTTTTAGATTTCTCTCTTGAAGGCTCGGTAAGGTTTACGCTTGCCGTGGACAATCCTTCCTAAGATAGAAATATCGAGCTGTTGAAGAAAATAAGCTTTGGCCACGTCCAACCCTGAAGTTGTGTCTAGAGACAGCTACCCCCTTCAGGATGGTCGTGGTTTCAGAATAGCCGCCTTTTCCACAGCATTGCAGTCTTGGGCAAGCCGATATGAATATCTCTTCAGACCACCGCGTCCTACCGTCGCGCTCAGAGACTTCGTCCATGGTTTCAGAGCAGTCGCCAGATATAGCAGCGCCCCATCCGCTTAATACCAAGACGCTCAAGCAAATTTTCTGGCTCTCGCCCATCGGGATGACCATTCTCGATCTCAATGGCCGCTTTCTCAGTGCGAATCAAGCATTTTGTGATGCATTGGGCATCGAAGAGATTGATCTACTGGCGTTGTCCTTCAAAGACTTCACGGATTGCGAAGATGTCCCATTACTGTGTGCCTTAGGATCGCAGCTGATTCGCGGGAATCGGCAGCATTTTCAGATTGAGACCCGTCACCGCAGTGGCAAAAAGGCACCGCTACAGGTGAGCCTGACGGTGACGATGGTGCGTGACAGTCTCCAAAGACCCATTTGTTTTTTGGTGCAGGTGGTCGATCTGACTGAACGCAAGTGGATGGAGGATCAGCTCAAGCATCACGCCTTTTATGATCTCCTCACGGGGTTAGCGAATCGGGCTTTGTTTGTAAATCGGCTGGAGCAGACGCTAAAGCGCATGGAGCGCCGGACAGACAAACCGTGCGCCGTCCTATTTCTCGATCTAGACCGTTTTAAGGGCATTAATGAAAGCTTGGGGCACAGCGTTGGCGATCAGCTTTTGGTGACGCTAGCGCGACGGCTCGAAGCGTGCGTGCGCCGCTGCGATACCCTGGCCCGCTTGGGCGGCGATGAGTTCGCCATTTTATTAGAAGAGACCACTGGGTTAGAAGATGTCACTGCCGTGTGCGATCGCATCCATGATGCCCTACGCCGTCCATTTCTTGTCGGCGACTGCGAAACCTATACCACCATTAGCATTGGTGTGGTGTACGGCGACGGCGGCCAGACGGCCAGTACCCTGTTGAGCAATGCTGATACCGCGCTGTATCGCGCTAAGGCTCAAGGGGGGGCCTGTCACACCGTCTTCGAAGAAACGATGCACCAGCGGGCCGTTACCCTGTGGCAGCTTTCCAACTATTCTCAGCAGGCGGTACAGCGCCAAGAAATGCATGTGCGCTACCAGCCCATTGTTGATCTGGCGACGGGGCAAACGGCCAGTGTTGAGGCACTCATTCGTTGGAACCATCCTCAGCACGGGTCCATCTCCCCCTCCGAATTCATTCCCGTCATGGAAGAAACCGGCGTGATTACCGATATTGGCTACTGGGTGTTGAGGGCAGCCTGCCAGCAGGTGAGTCAGTGGCAGCCGCAGCTCCCTCAGCACCTCCGCCCCACCGTGAATATTAATGTTTCGCCACGACAGCTGACCCACTTTGCCCTGATTGACCAGATCGAGACGATCCTGGCAGAAACCGGCTTGGCTGCTGAACAGCTACGCCTCGAAATTACTGAAAATGCGTTGATTCAAACCATCGATTTATCGATGCAGGTCCTTAAGACCCTGCAAGAATTGAAGGTCGGCCTCTGCATTGACGACTTTGGCATGGGCTACTCCTCCCTGAGTCGACTGCAGCAATTGCCCGTGGATACGCTCAAAATTGACCGCTCGTTTATTCGTCACATTAAGCGAGACGGCGAGAACACCGAAATTGCCCGCTCTATTATTGACTTGGCCCGGAGCTTAGGGATGACGGTTGTGGCAGAAGGCGTCGAAACGCTCCATCAGCTCGAACAGCTTAAAGCTCTGGCCTGCGACAAGGTCCAAGGCTTTTACTTTGCCAAGCCCCTTTTGCCCGACGCGGCGCTGCGCTTTATGCAAACGCCCGTCATGCTTTAACCGAATGGGTTTGCTGCGCTGGTTTACAGGCGCTTAAATCACGTCCAGCCTGAAACCTGTATGTATAGCGCTCGCTACTTTGCTTCTAAGAAAATGGCCCAATAGGCGTATTTTCTTCCAGGGTTAACCCAACGCACCGTGCTGGGCCAAGGGCTTAGGACAGTTCTGGCTGTGAAACC
>JBCBOC010000755.1:0-2281 GCA_039821475.1 Cyanobacteria bacterium J06632_22
CCCCTCACCCGCGAGGGATTGCCTTCCACCATGGTGTAGGGTGGCACATCGCGTTCGATCCGGCTCATGCCGCCTACCATGGCATAGCGACCAATATGCACAAACTGATGAACGCCGACTAAGCCACTAACGCGCGCATGGGATTCTATGGCGACATGGCCAGCGAGGGCGACTGAGTTGGCAATAATAACGCGATCGCCCAGTTCACAGTTGTGCGCGACATGGGCATAGGCCATGATCAGATTATGGTTGCCCAACCGCGTCACCTCACCGATACGGGTCGGTCGGTTGATGGTCACACACTCACGAATGGCATTGTCGTGGCCAATATCTACCAGGCTCATAGAGCCGTCGTACTTGAGGTCTTGGGGCTCTAGGCCAATGGCCGCATGGGGAAAGATGCGGTTGCGATCGCCAATATTGGTATAGCCCTCAATCACAGCGTGAGCACCAATAATCGTATCTGCTCCAACCGTTACCTTCTCTCCAATAACGGCGTAGGGGCCTACGCTGACGCTAGGATGAATCTGAGCGCCGGGAGCAATCACCGCAGTTGGATGAATCAAAGTAGTAGTCAAAGCCATGCCTCCAGCAGAGCCGCCAAACGAGTAGAGCACATACGAAATTTCAAACTTAATCTAAGACAGAGAACATCAACGTTCCTTCACAGGCCAGCTGGCCGTCGACCTCTGCCCGTGCCTTCATCTTGCCGAAGCGTCCTCGCTTCATCGTCAGCAGCTCAGTGGTAATAATCAGCTGGTCACCCGGCACCACAGGCTTGCGAAACTTTACCTTGTCAATGCCAGCAAACACACAGAGCCGACCGTCTACACCCGGTATTTGGCTGAGCACAATGCCCCCCACCTGAGCCATCGCCTCTACAATCAGCACCCCCGGCATGAGCGGTCTACCCGGGAAATGGCCCTGAAAGTGGGGCTCATTAAACGTCACGTTCTTAATACCAACCGCAACTTCTCCTGGCACATAGTCAATGATGCGATCGACTAGGGCAAAGGGATATCGATGGGGAAGCAGTTGCTGAATTTCTTCTAGCGTAAATTGTTTCTTAGGTGATGGTTCAGCGGTCGTTCCATCTGCGGCATTTTCGCCTTCAGAAACAGCCTGAACAGTCGAATCAGCAGAGACCTCGGCAGCGTCAGCAGAGGCAGGAGCACTAGTTGGCATAAGACATTAACCGTATGGCAAAAGCTAAAAAAATAGTGAAGCTTTCTCAAGCTTCTCACGATTTTGCCATTAGACGGTATCTGACGCTACGGAGAAAATCGAAAAGAGCCCTTACGAAACGCTGAGAGGCCACTTTAGACCACCCAAACTTATTGACCTTCAGGCAGAAGCGGACAGCGCTCAGCAAGCTTTTTGGCTAGCGATACGTGCAGGGTATGACTGGCTTTGTAGGCCAGATAGTGTGCTACAGGCAGGTTTGGCAGCAAACTCAAATCTCCTACCAGATCTAGCAGTTTATGACGGGCAGGTTCGTTTTCAAATCGCAGTGGCGGATTCAGCCAGCCTTCGGCAGAACACACCAGTGCATTCTCTAGGCTGCCACCTTTGATCAGGCCCTGCGATCGCAAATAATCTATCTGATGTGCCAGGCCAAAGGTGCGAGCAGGCGCAATCTCCGCAGCAAAGCTATCAAATACGGCAGCAGAATCTTGTAACCCAGAAGGAGACAAGCCAGACGGCGACCAACTATGCCACTGATTACCAATAGCTGGCAAATCAAAATCGATGCCATAGGTAAAGCGAAGCTCAGCACTCGGGAAAGCGGTCACAAAGGCGTCTTCAAACTGTACCGAAACGGGCTCAGTAAGCGGCAAACGTTTTTTGCCTACACCATTACTAGCTGCATTCTTAGTCGTGTCGCCCCCAGACGGCAACCCCGCCCGAATCGCAGCAACCCAGCCCTGCGCTGAGCCATCTAGCAGCGGCAGCTCGGGGCCATCGATCTCAATGCGAACGTCGTCTAGGCCAGCCGCCCACAGCGCAGCTAAGCAATGCTCTACCGTCCGAACAGTGTGTAAAGGCGCTGTCGGCTGAGAATCTTCTGACGCTGTGGTTTCCAGATCTGCCGCTAGCTCCGTAGAAAGTTGCGTTTTGACAACATGCTGAGCAGTTGCCGGAATCTTTACATCTCCCGGCAGGTCTGTGCGCACAAAGTATCGACCAGCGCCAGGCTCGGCAGGCAACAGTCTCACTGTCGTCTGCTGACCCAGATGTAACCCGATCCCTATGGCACCTGCCTCACTTATTAAAGTTCGCC
>JBCBOC010000299.1:0-5482 GCA_039821475.1 Cyanobacteria bacterium J06632_22
GTAGCCAAAGGAAACATCGTGGAAGGTAATTTGGTTGTCTTGAGGCTGTTGAGGCTGTTCTGGATCGGCTAAATCAGATGCCTTGAAGACTTCGGTAATCCGCTGAGAGGCCGTAGTGATCTGGTAAATCCCGGTTATGCCGTGAAACAGCACGGCCATAATGGGTCGGTTAAAACCAATGCCCATGACCACGAATAATATAAACGTCGGCAAACTGAGGGAGCCGAACTGATACAGAAGAATGCCGGCAGGCACAACCGTTACCGCTGCTGAACGCATCAACGTCAGCATGACCGCCATGGGCAGTGCCGACATTCGGGTGGTGCGCACATAGACCTGCCGGATCTCTTCTACAACATCCTGAAGTTGAGCGAACGAGACATCGCTACGGGTAAAGGCTTTGATCACCTTCATGCCGTTGATGTACTGGACAACGACGCCATTCATCTTGGCCAATAGGGCATTGTAGGCGCGCATATCGACGCGCGACATCATCATGCCAAATACGGTGAGTGCGATCGCAGCGCTGGCTAGGGTGGCCAGCGTCATACGCCAGTCCACCCGCACCAGTAAAATGCCTGCCACCAACGGTACGGTCACCCCCGCCACCACGTCTGGAATCAGGTGCGCCAGCCCCTGCTCCAGTTGTTCCACATCCTCATGGAGAATCTTTTTAATTTCGCCAGTGGTTCGCTGGGTAAAGTAGCCCAAGGGTAGGCGACCCAGCTTACGGGCTAGCTCAATGCGCAAGTCGTACAAAATTGAGTACGCCGCAATGTGAGATAGCCGAGTTGAAACGCCACTGCAGACGGCCTTGCCCACCACCGCCCCAACGGCCCAGACCGCCAATGGAATTGCTGATTGGGCATCCAACGTTTCTGGTCCAAACAGACGTAAACTCACCACATAAATGAGGTAGTACGGTACTAATCCCAGCGCGGCCCCTAGTGCCGCCAACAAGCCAGAGAGCAACAGCGGCAGCCACCGTTGTAATACAAGCTGTTTGAGGGGATTAGCTGCGGGTCGAGTTTGCTGTTTTTTAGTCGAGGCAGTATCCATCCCAGCCACTAAGTCTGGGCGACCTAGCCGTTCTGCGGCCCAAACGGTGGCTGCTTCTGTAGAGCTAAACACCTTGCCAGGGCAGCCGTACATGGTCTGAGTGACCTTGGCCACCATCGGCCCCCATAGGGCAATCAGCTTTGCCGAGTCGGGCACCATCGCCACTCCGGCACAGTATTGAGAAATTTGCGGCTTATGGGCTTTGGTCCAAGCAATGCCAGCTTTTCGCATTTGCTTCGCTGCCGGGGATTTACCCTGCTGTTCAGCGGCTTCCGCGTCATGGCGCTGAACAATTAGCGAAAACCGTTCTTCTGTCGCTAACCATGTCTCAAAAGCTTGATAAAACCGCTCCATCTCAGCAGGCGTATCCAGCCCCTGAAATGCGGCAGAAACCAACGGCCAACGACTGTCATCGATAGTTACCATCTGCTAGTCTCCAAAGACGCTAGGTAATGTTGTATTCGTCGCGCTGCCAGGGTTTAGAAACTAGATCTAACTTGTACGCCAAACGTCCGAGGCTCGCCGAAAACAGCAATTGTGTTGCCAAAGTCAAAGGCCTGGGAAAAGTAACGCGTATCAAATATGTTGTTGGCAAACAGATAAACGCCATGGTTATCAAACTCGTACCCGAGGCGGGCATTCACTAGGGCAAAGGCATCTTGCTCAACTGTATTGAGGTCGTCGAAAAACGTGTTGCCAAAGCCAATGAGCTCTAAGCGTCCAAACAAGCCGGCTGGGCTACGGTACTGGGCGGCCAGGTTATAGGTCAACGACGGAGAAAACGGCGTCCGGTTACCCGCTAAAGGCGTCCCTGATGAATCAGCACCGTTGCGAAATTCGGCGCTGAGCAACCCCAAACCAGCGCTGAGTTCCAAGCCCTCAATCGGTTGGGCCAGCAGCTCTAATTCTCCACCAATTGTGCGGATATCGGCGTTGCCGATAGTGACGACCCCGGCTTGAACACTCGGGAACTGAAAGTTCGATGTATCGGTATAAAATCCCGATATATTCACAATCAGCCGATCATCTAACCAAGCTGATTTTGCACCCACTTCATAGTTCCAAGAGGTCTCGGCGTCAAATACGGCAGTCGCCAAATCGCTGGGTTCAAAGTTGGCGCCAGGGGGGCGGTACCCTCGGGTGATACTGCTATAAACCAGCACATCCGGCGTGATCCGATAGTCAATCACAAATCGCGGTAACAGCTCTGAACTCGTAATCGAAATATCGTTGAACTGCAGCGTTGGGATAACTAATCCACCATTGGCCAATGTAAACGTTTGAGCAAAGCTTGTAGAGGCTTCGGTGTTTTCGTAGCGCAGTCCGCCAGTCAACGTGAGTGCATCGGTAATTTCATAACTCACTTGGCCAAAGGCCGCCAAGCTCTGACTGTTGCTATCACCATCGCTCCGAATGGTTCCCTGATTAGCAGGCGGTGCCGCCTGCCCAGAGATAAACGCTCGATTGTTGGTAAAAGTGGAGGACTCGAAATAACCGCCAAAAATCCACTGTAGGGCTTCGCTATCTTCTGGGGACTGTAGTCGGAATTCCTGAGTAAAAACCTGTGATGTAAAATCAGGGGCATTAATCAGGAAAGCAGCCAAGCTACCATCTTGGTCAAAGGCCGCGACTTGACTGGAATATCGATTGGCCGTAATTGAGGTAAACCGTAGATCTGAAGTGCTGTACTCGGCCCGTAGCGATTGCGCACTAGTGACCAGATCGTTAAAGCCGTTGAAATCAAGCTCGGGATTAAAAGGATCGGCTGCGTCAGCTAAAACAAAAGGCTCGGCTCCCTCTCGATAGTCACCAAAGGAGGCATTTAGCAAGATTTCCCACTCATCAGAGGGCAGCCACACCAGCTGTCCTCGACCGGTAATGGCTTGCCCACCGTCAACGTCGTCACCGAGGAATTGATTGTTGACAAAGCCATTTTGCGACCCGTAACTGCCGGACAGGCGGAAGAGCAGTTCATCGGCCACAATGGGACCGCTCACACTCAGCTGAGTTTCGACGTTATCCACATTGCCATAGCTGGCGGCAGCCCTAAATTCATATTCGTCCGTCGGTCGACGGGTAATCACGTTGACCACACCACCCGAAGAACTCCTGCCGTAGAGCGTATTCTGCGGGCCACGCAGAACCTCTATGCGCTCTAGATCAACAAGTTCCTGATCGATAAACCCGGCAAAATCATAGGGGACATCATCAATGAAGAAACCGATGGCATCGCGACTAAAAGCATTGAAATTGGTGACGCCTCTTAGGTTATAAAACGGCGCTGTACGGTTACTACCGCTCGAAAACACTGTAAAGTTAGGGGTTCTATCTGCAATTCCATCAAAGGATGTGATATTAGCATCTTCAATCTGTTCTGCTGAAAACGGTGTGATGCTAAGGGGAACATCCTGCACATCTTCTGGCGTGCGTTCTGCCGTCACCACAATTCTGAGGGTATTACTGTCGGCCGCGTCATCATCGGCGTCACGGTTTTCTTCGTCTTCTTCACAGGGATCATTGTCCGCTGTAGCATCCGGCGGTATCTCCGAATCATCCATAACCGATTCACAGGCCTCAGTCTCTTCCCCGTTCTCAGACTGATTACTGGGAGACGTTTCACCTATCTGCGCCCATCCTGGCTGCGCAATCAGCCACATTGCGATAATGGGTATCCACACATTCTGCCAAATCAATCGCTGCATAGGTCCGCCTGCAAAATTCACACCACATTGCTCGCATTGAACTGTTCTGAAGGGACAGTTCAATTGAGAATGTTTCTTATTTGTAATTGTTTGAATACTACGGAATTTGCAACTGAGTGACTATGACCTTGCGGGCGTTTCTCTAGTCCGAGACGGTGTTGTCATTACGATTTTGTTAAGAGACAACATGTTGTGGCTGGCTACGAACGGTCTATTTTCTTGCCTAGGTAAGTGCTGGGCACCACCCCAAACTGTCGCTTAAACGCAGCCGAAAATTTGCTCAGGCTGCTGTAGCCAACGAAACGGGCAACTTCTGAAACGCTCATACGTCGGTCTATCAGTAGTTGTCGGGCCTGTTCTAGACGGTGAGATCGCAAGTACCCAAATACCGTTGTTCCGAAGGTACGACGAAAATCTTGCTTGAGCTTATAATCCCCAATGCCAACCTGTTCAGCCAACTGCTGCAAAGAGGGTGGGTTGGCCATATTTTCTAAAAGGATTTGTCTGGCACGATGAATGCGCGCGGTATCTTGTCCCGATAGCGGGCGCGCGCCTGCACCGTTAACCGATTCGGGCGCAACGGCCTCAGCCATGGTTTGAATTTGTCCCAACTTCAACGCAATCAGCTCCATTGCTTTGCTTTCTAAATAGAGCCGTTGCATCGTGCCTTCATAAGGACAGTGCAGATATTGATGCAGAACCATTTGCATTTGAGGCGTAATTGCCCCTGAATGGAAGTATGGCTCTTCCCGGTTTTGGGTCAACCGTTGCCTCAGTGGCATCAGGGCCGACGTGATATTTTCCCCTAGGTAGTGAATTAGTTGCTGAACACTTACGACCACTTCTACCGTTTGACTGTCTAAGCCATAGGGGCAGTGCCAAACACCACGCTTCCCTAGCCCGCTGTACAGCAGGAGCGTTTGACCGGCACCAAGCTGAAGTGCATGACGGTAGGTTAAGTCGCGGTAGGTTGCCTGCAAATGCCCCGTTAGTAGGAACACAAAAATCACTGGCATTGCGTCAGATCCGCCGTCTACCAGGTCAAACGACTCTAAAAAAGTTTGGCGCCAGTTGTGGATTTGCAGGCTAGGCCGCAGCTTGAAGAATGCATTGGTGCCACGCAAAAACGGGGCGTGCCAGTCGCTGAGCAGAGCGTCATTCTTTACATAGGAGGAGAACCAGCCCTTCTCGCGACAATCGTCCAGAAAGCTTGGATACTCACTATACGAAATTTCAATTCTCATAGCTAGGAAAGGCGATGATAGGTTCAACCCACCATTCACCAGAGACTGGCGTCCATGGTAATACACCTAGACACTATTGAGAATAAGTTTTAATTAGTAACTTAACCTCTACTGTGAAGCGCCTTGAGGCTGAGTGGCCATGCCTAAACGAGCGCCTTCAATGACGCGCAACTCATCCATCACTTCAATGACGCGACCGTGAGAGACATCCTTATCGGCCTGAATCGTCACAAGGGCCGTCTGTCCTGAGATCAACTCGGCTTCGATAGCAGCTTGAAGCTGATTGACTTCAATCGACTGCTGATTTAAGGCAATCTCTCCATTGGGCTGGATGGTTACCGTGAAATCTGCGCTTTGCTGCACCTCAGCAGTGTCGGCATTGGGCAAATTAACCGGCAAGCCTTCTGCGCGCGTCAAGAACAGCGTTGAAAGGATGAAGAAGGCCAAAATCGCAAAGATCACATCGATCATTGGCAC
>JBCBOC010000476.1:0-3973 GCA_039821475.1 Cyanobacteria bacterium J06632_22
CCTTAGTAGCCGTCTGGCAAAAAAACCTGCTACTCACCATTGTTGCGGGCATGGTTTTCTTTCTAAGCTACCAGGCGCTCACGTAAGCAATCGTGCCCCCCCAAAAGGCCTTTGTGGCGACGGCTATAAACGATTGAGTTGCGTGGATTCGGTCGGGACGGTGGCGATGCAATTTTGTTGCTGGCACAGCCTAAATTCGTGGATACTTTACGTCTGTGTAAACCTTTAATGCTGACCCCCACAGGGTTCAGAGGGATTGCGGACGGTTCTAGGTTGCGTAGTCTAACCTAAAAGAAACCGTGCCAATTGTCGTACTGGGGCTGCCAGCGACATCAATCCTTAGCTTTCGGGGATACTAAGCAGTGGCATCGTACTGACAGCTAATACGGACATTCAAGGGATTTCCCAAGAACTGTACCGTCATAGGCTGTCGCTGAGCACTCGGACATCGAGCCTTGGGGTTTGGCTTATCTCCCTTTTGCCCGACCCATTGGCACGACGAGTCGTTTCCGCTACATCGGGGAATACTGAAACGGTGATTCAGGAGTTTGACATATCCATCACCACCGTAGGTGACGATAAATACTTGGTGCGAACAGAGAGCTTTGCACCAGGCGTTCCCCTGGCAGAAGAGCAGTTGGTCTGGCCGGTCGACGCCTGGCTAAAGCAAACTAAGGCGCTTATGCACGATCCCCTATTGGGGCTCGCTAAGGGACAGGCCACCCGCTCGTCGATTTTACGCTCCGGTGGCTTTAACGAGTCTGCCCCTGGCCAGAAGGTTCCGGGCTCCATCGTCGATCTGGGCAAGGACCTCTACGGTCACCTATTTCGTGGACTGTTACGGGACAGTTGGCTCGCCGCCCAGAGTGTCGCCCAAAACCGGGGCTACCTGCTACGGCTGCGCCTAGGAATTAAGGACACCCGTCTACAGCAGTTACCTTGGGAGGTACTCCACGGTGGAGATCGTCCCCTAGCCACCGTCACTGATATCGCCTTTTCTCGCTACAGTTCCGATCGTCGTCGCACGGCGGACTATAACAGCGTGGTACTGCCTGACTACAGTCAGCCCCTAAATGTGCTGATGGTCATTGCAGCGCCATCCGATCAGGACCGGCTGGATCTCAAACGAGAGGTCCACGACCTACAGACCGAACTCCATCCGGTGTCGTCGTCATTGGGCAACCTGCGCTCTGGCCAACCTGACGCCCAAGAATCCGCCGTCCTAGACGTGCGACTCAAGATTTTGGAACAGCCGGGTCGCGTTGAGCTCACCCAGGCCTTAGAGCAAGGAAACTTTCAAGCCTTTCATTACTCAGGGCACAGCAACCTGGGCAATGCGGGCGGTGACCTTTATTTAGTCAGCCGCCAAACCGGATTAACGGAGCGCCTCAGCGGCGAAGACCTGGCTGGCCTACTGGTCAATAATGGCGTCAAACTCGCTGTTTTCAATTCCTGCCGAGGCGCCTACACCGCCGATGAAAACACCGGCTGGCAGGAACAGAATTTGGCTCAGGCCCTAGTTAATCGGGGAATTCCAGCGGTGATTGCCATGGCCGAGCAAATTCCTGACGATGTGGCCATTGACTTCACAAAGCTGCTCTATCGCAACCTGCGCAAGGGCAGCCCCATCGACCTCACGCTGAACCGTACGCGCCAGGCGCTGCTGACCAGCTACAGCTCACGTCAGCATTATTGGGCACTGCCGATCCTATCCATGCAGCCCAGCTTTAACGGTTACCTGTCCAGCGCCGACAGCGCCGTTGCCGATGAATTTGACCAAATGTTATTTCAACCAGTGAGGCCCAGCCTAAAGGACTTAGCTCAGCCCAAGGTCACCACCAACCCGCCAACCCAGCCTCCCGTTGCCCCTCAGGACGGCCCAGTCCAAAACGGCGCTGACATTTCCGCCACGGAGACTGCCGCCGCACCGACCAACGGTGACATTGCAGAGTCTGACCTAGAGTCCTTGGTGGAGACCCTGGAGTACGAAGAGTTGCTGTCCTACAGCGAGGACTCCGCCGTGATGGCGGATCTGGTCAAGCAGCTATCACAGCCCCCGACACCAGACACTATCATTCCCGCAGATACAGAAGAGTCACTGCTGCCGGAACCCTTGGAAACACCTGGGTTGAGCATTTATGACGACCTGCCAACCGAAGCGCCCACTCGCGCCCACTCGTCCGACGACACTGAGTCGACCGAGGCGACAACACCCGCATCCGTCCCAGAACCTGAAACGCCCCCCAACCCGCCAGCCGCTGAGTCGACCGCGGTAGACTCACCCCAACCTCAGCCAACCCGTTCCCGCTGGCAGCGTCCAGCTGTCTTGGGGGGCATTGCGATCGCAGCGGTCGCAGCCCTGGCATTACCGACCCTGTTCTCCTCCAACTCAGAAGATGGCCCCCGTTTGGGTGCCCTCGGCAACAACACCGTCCTGCAAAGTGAGCAATCCCTGAATGCCGGAAACTACGATGAGGCCGCAGAATATTTAGGCGCTCTCATCCTCAACGATCAATATGCCGACGCCCTAGCCCTGATTACCGATAACCCATTGTCGTTCCAGTCCAATGCAGAAATTGCATTTCTCCGAGGTCGGGCTCAGTGGGAACTCTACAAGCGTCAGTCCCAAGGAGACTATTCACCGGGTGACGCTATCAGCAGCTGGGAACTCGCACTGGATCTTGAGCCGCACTGGCCAGATGCCCTAGTTGCGCTGGGGTTTGCCTATTACGCCAAGGGAGAACCTGAAAAAGCCGAAGAAATTTGGCAACAGGCCATAGAAGTCAGCAAGGGCCGTTTCTTTACCGCTCAGACGCTGGCAGCCTCCGTAGAACCCAAAGAAGCCGGCAGCGGCATCATTAATGCTTACGCAGGCTTAGCCATCGTCCGCTATCAATTTGCCGCCATCACCATCGATGACGATATTGATGAAGCGCTATGGCAAGAGGCTGTCGAAGCCAAGAATACTGCCCTGGCAGATTCGGGCACGGCATTTCTGAGCAGTAACCTGGGCCGTAGCTGGCTCTGGGTCGAAACGACCATTGGAGACTGGGATCAAACCAAAGACAAGCTGGCCCAGTATGAAGCCGCCTCCGAATAATCACGGGGATCAAGCGAGACATAAAAATACCGTGAACCCCGGGAGAGCGCGGAGTAGACGGGCACTTTAAGGTCACTGACAGTCCTACCCGAGATGCTCATCATGGCTCAATATCCCACCGATAGCTTGTTTAAAGCAGTAGACGCAGCTGGTAACGGATTTATCGATCAGAATGCGCTAACCGCACTTATGGCAGAGCAAAATATTCAACTCTCTAGCGAACAGCTACAACAGCTGATGGCGATGGCCGATGTAGATGGCGATGGCACTATTAGCCTGGCCGAGTTCCGACTGATGATGAAAGCATCTCGACGGGCTTAGTGCTGATTACATAGTCGTTGCCATATAGTCGTTGCCATAAAGGTCCTTGTTTGGGGTTGGAGCCAAGTGGCGAGAGCTATACAGCCCATGCGACTGCAGCAGGTGCTGCGGGAGCAGGCGAGGCTTAGAAATCCTGGGGTTCTGCCCTCACCACTAGCTCTGCCAAAGCCTCAGTAAAACCATGACGGCAACATATGGCAATGGCGATATGGGTCATAAACCTCTGCCACGTCCAGAACTAGAGTTTTCCTTAAGGAAAAGCTATCGCTTTTCAGGCTATACGCGGTTTGGAACTGCAGGTTTCAAGCTGGACGTGGTTTAGCTGGCACAAGTGTCTGGTCGTTTGGTAGGTTGCTTGACTAAAATAGAATTTGATTTATCGGTCCCTTACTCCCATACCAGTGTCAGAAAAGCAGCAAAACCCCTGGGTCGAAGGCCTCCAGACCATTGGCCTCAGCGTATTTTTAGCCTTGGGCATTCGGCAGTTTGTCGCCGAAGCACGCTATATTCCCAGCGAATCTATGCTGCCAACGCTGGAAATCAATGACCGCC
>JBCBOC010000790.1:0-2037 GCA_039821475.1 Cyanobacteria bacterium J06632_22
GCGTGCCACCGTGGCCATCGATAATGCCATAGCTGATAGACAATCCTAGTCCTGTGCCCTTACCTACTGGCTTTGTGGTGAAGAAAGGATCAAAAATAGTCGAAAGAACTTCTGCTGGAATGCCAGGTCCATTATCACGAATGGAAATCATCACCTGTTCGTCACGATATGCGGTGGTGATAACAATCTCGGGGGAGACAGGGGCATCACATTCCCCGAGCGCATCAATGGCATTGGCCAGAATATTCATAAAGACCTGATTGATTTGGCTGCCGTGACACACCACATCAGGCAAATAGTTGTAGTTTTTGACCACCGTAATCGGGCGATGGTCTTTTCCTTTACCCTTAAGCTTGCTGTTGAGAATCACGAGGGTACTGTCAATTCCGGCATGTAGATCGACCGGTTTCATGTCAGCCTCGTCCAGTCGTGAAAAAGTTCTGAGGGATTTGACAATATCCCGAATTCGCTCGGTGCCCAGCTTCATAGAAGCCTGGAGCTTGTTCAGGTCTTCGGCAAGAAAGTCAAGATCAATGTCATCCGCCAACGCCTGAATCTGAGGGGAAGGTGACGGGTACGCCTGTTGATATAACCGCAGCAGGCAGAGGAGATCGTCTGCGTATTGGTTGATATGTCGCAGGTTGCCGTGAATAAAGTTGACCGGGTTATTGATTTCGTGGGCCACACCAGCCACCAATTGCCCCAAACTCGACATTTTCTCGGTTTGAATCAGCTGTACCTGGGTCGATTGTAGTTGGTGGAGGGCAACGGACAAGTCTTTTGCCTTCTGCTCGGCCTCTTCATAGGTCGCAGATAAGTCTCGCCGCTGACGCCTTAAGAGTTTGTCAGCATGGCGAATCAACAAAAATAAGATGCCATAGGCCAGGGCTGACACCCCTGCAATGCTCACTAGAATATTGCGCTGTGTCACTCGAATTTGACCAATCAGTGGCGCAACATCCGTCTGGACCTTAATGCCCCCTTGAACCTGATTAGAATAGTTTGTTGTCAGCGGGACATAGCTCGTCAGATGGTGCTCTCCTTGCTCATCCGAGGCCAGACTCAGCCAGGAACCGTGCACGCCCCCAGCGTCTTGGCTCCCCAAAACCAAAACACTCGACACCTGCCCTGACAAGGCTTGAGAAATTTCTGGTCGGTCGAGCTCCATTTGGCCCATGCGAGCCGTATTGGTGGCAAAAACAATCCGCCCTTGGGTGCCATAAATTTGCACAGTGGTAATGGGCAAACCTTGAATCTGATTAAGCACCTGCAGCCGTAGCCGATGAACTTTTCGAGACTGTAATAGCTCTGACGGCGTCAGTTCTGAACTTTCCTGCAGAAAAGCCCCAAAATCATCCCAGATGGCATTGCCAATCAGCTGGGCGGTCGCAATGTTTTTATCTTCGATCGATGTGGTTAATATCGCTAGTGCATGCTGCTCGTAGAGCCAACTCATGCCTAGGATCAAACACAGAAATACACTGAAACTGGTAATGGAAAAATACCGAATCAGATGAAACTTTGGCTGCCGCCGGGGCATTAGCCATCGCCACAATGCTGACCCAGCACCTGTCCCCTTCGTGTTGTGCCACCCCTGCTTCAACAGCGCGGATGGACGCGCTGTTAATTTAGTCTGAGATGTCTGCATACTTGACCCTTGAATAACAGGGTCGAGGCTAATCCAGAGCCGTCAAGATTTAATCCGGAACCCATGGGCAACAGGCCCCTTGACTGGCCAGTTCAGATGGATGGCTGGTCATAACCTAGCGGGGAACCGCTAAAACATCGAGCCTTGACAGCTCAACGTCTCGCCATTCGTTATTCAAGCCCTCTCCGTAAAACGCTGCTGCGATCGCACCGGCCTTAGCCGCACACAGGTTAACCGCGCTCTTGCAAGACGCAATCCACAGAAGAAAGAAAGGAGCCTAAAAACGACAGCCACAGGTCACGCGACCATCAAACGCCCAATCACGCCATTGAGCGCAAGTGTAGCTGGCCCCGCTTTAGACGAACTGAAATGATCCAGATGGCCAAAGC